>NZ_JBEPAA010000008.1:182586-193921 GCF_040298365.1 Kitasatospora sp. NPDC001603 | reverse complement strand
ACACGACCCACGGACGAGACTCCCTCTTCCCCACGGACGGACTAACGAGCACATCAACCGACAGTCACGCGACTACGACTTTTGTTAGGACCTCTAAGGGCCTTTGGCGCTGGCCTGCCCGTGCCCGAGGGGACCGTTCGCCACGCCTTCGCACGTCCGGCCACGGACCTGGCCAAGCAGCTGCGCCGTGGCTTCGGTCCTATGCCGGTGGACGGTGATCTCCGGGAATGGGTGTACGACGGCGCGGCCGACCTGGCCGGCACCCAGGAGCGCCGCCTTACCGCAGTGCAACGCCGCGTCCGAGCGATCGATCGGCAGGTCCGGGCGAAACCGGACCTCGCCCCGGGGTGGCGGTTCGCCATCGAACTCGACCCGGGAGCAACCAAGGCCGACCCACTGGACAGGACCGACTTCCTGTTCCACTCGGCGATCACAGCCATGGCTGGCCCCGGCGCGATGACCCCCGATACTCTCGCCCGGGCAGCCCGCAGCTTCGTCACTGACGGCACCCCTCAGTGGGCCGCCCACCTGTTGGAGACCGACCCCCGAGACCCGCTGGCGGCCCTGGCAGACCCACCGCAACACCAGCTTCCGGGCCTACCTCCCGACAGCATCGCCAACCACCTCTACACCGTGGCCCGGGCAGCTCCGATCGAGCGGCTGCGAGCAGCCTGGGCAGCGGCAGGGGAGATCCCGTGTTGGGCGGAAGCCAGCTGCGCGGCCGTCGAGGCCGAGCTGTCTGCCAGCCAACCAGCAAAGGCCACTGAACAGTGGGCGATGGGCATGATCTTCGGGGCGAGTCGGGCCTTTCTGCTGACCGGCCTGTCCGAGCCGGACCCGACGCTGGCAGAGCAGACCGCCACCGCCGTGCAGCTGATCCTCATGGCCGACGCCTTCAACATCACGCTCGCGATCACCGACGACGACGGCCGCGAGGCGATGCGGCGGCTTGCCCCGCCCTTCCTCCTCGCCCTGCTCGCGGTGGAGCAGACGGTCCCGGACCTCGCTTCGGCAAAAGGACGTGAGCTTTACGGCACCTCAGGGCAGGATGGTCGGCCGTGAACACCAATGCAATCAAGGGCGATTGGACCCGAAGGGTCTACCTGACCTGGCTGGCCCGGGACGTCCGGTACGCCCTTACCGCGCTGGACCGAGCGGCGGAGCTCGCCAGTCAAGATCCGGCCGACCCGCGGGCCTGGATGCTGTTGGAGTCCTTCCTGACGTACACCGCGAAGGTCTCCAAAACTCTCCAGCCTGTTCCGAGCGGCAAGCCCCGCAAGGGCCAGACCCAAGAGGGCTGGGCCTGGCGGCAGGTCCGGGGCGAGTATCTACGCGAGCTGCTCGGCGTCGATCTGGGGTCACCCGTTCTCGAGCGCGAGGTGCGCAACGCCGCCGAGCATTTCGACGAGCACCTGGACGAGTGGGTCGCCCACTACCCACAGCCCACCGCAAGCGACTGGGAGCAGGGCATCACCTTGTCGTTCCCGGCACCTCCGACGCAGCACCTGGGCACCGCCCCATGGCGCGTCAAGGTGGTTGGGTGGGAGATGGACCTCACCGCAATCAAGAACGAGCTGCGACAAATCTTGGCCAGGGCGGCCAAGATGGAGCCGTTGGTCGGGCTTCCGGACCCCGGGCTCGCAACCGCGCTGGCGGGTCTCCCGCCGTTCCCCTCTGAGCTGCGTCTCAACGCGCCAACCAGGCGGCCAAACGAGCACATCGTGACCGGCAGCGGCCAGCCGATCCCCGCTGCCGACGCCAACACGGCGCCGGCAGCGGAAGGGCCTCACGTCGCCGCCGCGGTGGTTGTTCAGGACTGCCAGGTGTTGCTGGTCCGCCGCCGCAACCGCGAAGGCGCACTCCTGTGGCAACTTCCCGCCGGAGAGCTGCAGCGCGGCGAGGCGCCACACGATGCCGCCACCCGCGAGACCCGGGAGGAGACGGGGCTCGACGTCGTCTTCTCCGAACTGCTCGGGGAACGGCGTCATCCGGACACCGGCCGGTACCTGTTCTACGTGGCGTGCCAGGTAGTGGCCGGTGTCGCCGAGGTGGTCACGCCTGAGGAGATCGCCGAGGTGACGTGGGTCGAGCACGGTGCACTCCCGAAGTACGTGCCACAGGGGTTCTTTCCGCCAGTGCAGGCGTACCTCGACGCCGCTCTCCTCCCATGACTCCGGTGTGTTCCGGGCCCGAGCACCGCATCGATTGACCCCGGACGCCAACACCAGATGGGACGAACCAGGCAGATCGAGCACTCGGTTAACGGTGCATCCAACGCAACATCGTTGTATCGGTTGCTCCTTCCCGGGCGGAAGACGTATCAAGGGAGCCGGCTTCGGTCGGCCCCCTTGATGAAGCCCCAGGTCGAGGCCGTTCGCGGCATCCGATGAATGTTGCATCGGATGCAATACCGCTCGTTAGGCGAAGTAGGCGCCGCTGAGGAGTCCGTCGAATCCGAGCGCGGCGTACATCTCCTCGAACGACTCCCACTCCTGCTCGTCGCCGCCCGCGTCACGCGAGGCCTCGACGTCCGAGGCCTCCAGGTCCCGCTCGCGCCACTCGTGCGCGCAGCGGCATCGGACGAACACGAGGTCGGGGTGGACGTGGATGAGGAGCCAGTCGCGTTCTGCGGCGCACATGGCGCAGGTGATGAGGATGCCGCAGGGGTTGAGCGGGCCCGGGTGGGGGACGGCGAGGGTGGCAGGGGCGGGCTCGGAGGGCTGTGGCTCGTGGCCGAAGCGGAAGTGGGTGTAGCGGTCGTCGCCGGCGTCGGACGTGGTCAAGGAGCCCCCAACTCTCGTGATGTATAGAGTGAAATGCCCGCAGCGCGGAACATGTTCCCTTTTTGTCCGATTTCGTCAGGTGATCCGCATCACCCGGTGGTCAGGGTCGTCGAACGAGGTGACGGTCAATCACGTCGGCGGTCTGGGGCGGGTGGTGGAGGTTAGTTCGTACCGGTCGCTGTGGCGCACGGGTTTTCCCGGGCGGAGTATCGCGTTTCTCCCATGGCCCGCGGTGGCGTACAGTCGGGTTCACCGACGCGGGGTGGAGCAGCTCGGTAGCTCGCTGGGCTCATAACCCAGAGGTCGCAGGTTCAAATCCTGTCCCCGCTACGACGAAGGCCCGGGGCCGCGCACAGTGTGCGCGGCCTCGGGCCTTCAGTGTTGTCAGTCGGTGGTGATGTCGAGCTGGCGGGCGGCGTCGGCGAGGTGCTGGAGGCAGATCTCGGCGGTGGCGGCGGTGGCGACGAGGTGGGCGACGCGGGCGGTGCCGAGGTTGCCCGCGGGCGGCAGGGCCACGTGGTCGCCGGGCTGCTTCTCCCACACCAGGCGTTTCAGCCAGTGCTGGTGGCGGAGTGCGGGGTCGGCGGTGGCCCGGGTGAGTCGGCCGTCCGCGGGGGCGTAGGCCATGTGGATGGCTGCGGCGCGGCGGCGGGTGGGGGTGAGGTCGGGGCGAAGGCCGAGGGCGATGTCTGCGGCGGCGAGCGGCAGGTCGATGCCGGCGGCCTCGCGGACGAGGTGCGGGATCAGGTCCCCGGCGAGCCGGCCGTTCACCTCGATCAGGCGCGGGCCGCTGGCGGTCAGGCGCATCTCGACGTGGGAGACGCCGTTGGCGTAGCCGACCGCGTGGAGGGCCTGGACAGCGACGGGGCCGACGAGGGCGAGGAGCGGGTCGCCGGCTTCGACGCTGTGGCCGGTCTCCTCGAAGTAGGGCGGCGGGCCGAGGCGCTTGCGGGTGACGGCGACCGGGGTGGTGGCGCCGCGGACGGTGACGCACTCCACGCTGATCTCCGGGCCGTCGAGGTACTCCTCGACCAGGACGCCGCACCGGCCGGTGGCGTGCTCGTAGTCGCCTGCCGCCTGGTCGGCGAGGTCGAACGCCGCCGGGAGGTCCTTGGGGGTGGCGGCGAGGCTGACGCCGATGCTGCCGGCCGCCGCAGCGGGCTTGAGGACGACGGGGTACCCGATCGTGGCTGCGGCGGCGCGGGCCTGGTCGGGGGTGTCGGCGCGGACGCTGGCGGCGGAGGGGACGTTGAAGGCGGCGAACGCGGCACGGCTGGCCGCCTTGTCGCGGCAGGTGTGGGCGGTGGCGGTGGAGTTCCCGGACGTGGCGAACCGGCAGGCGAGGTGGGCTGCGGTGTGCTGGGCGAACTCGTCCCAGGTCAGGACACCCTTGATGTGGTGGTCGGCGGCGAGGCGCTCGGCGGCGGCGAGGCTGGCGTCCGGGTCGCTGGTGTCGGCGACTTCGTGCCCGTGGATGTAGGGCGCTTCCCAGGTCGGCTCGCTCGGGCTGAGGAGGACGACGCGGTGGCGGGCGGCGATCTGCTCCAGCGCGTAGCGCCTGTACTGCTCGTCGCCGGCGGATACGAGCAGGAGCGTGGGGATGGTGCTGGTCAGGGGGGTCCTTCCGAAGGCGGGCGGGGACGGGGCAGGTGTCACCAGGGCAGGGTGGGGTGGTGGTGCAGGGCCTGTTCGCCGAGGCTGCGGGAGAGGGCGGCGAGCGCCTTCGCGGTGGCGGGGTCGGGGGCGGGCAGGTGCACGACGGTGCGCAGGACGTGCGGCTGGTACCCGAGACGTTTCTTCGCCCGGTAGTTGGCCCGCCCGGCGTCGATGTGTCGGGCGCCCTGCTCCATGGCCCAGCGGGGTGCCTCGGTCATCAGCCAGGTGTAGGCCAGGCGGCCGAGGGGGTGCTGGTAGTCGATGCCGGACGCCCAGAGGTAGAGGCGGTCGTCGTGGAGCCAGCTGTACAGGCCGCCGACGAGGTGGCGGTCGGTGCGGGCAGCGAGGAGGACGGCACCGGGCACCTCGGCTAGGCGCTCGAACATGTCCCTGCCGTACAGGGTGGCGCCGTGGCGCTCGGCGGTGCCGACGGCGAGTCGGGTGAACTCTTCCAGGTGGGGCAGCATCCGCTTCCCGGTCAGGGGGTGGAGTGCGAGTCCGGCCTCGGTTCCGCGTCGCCACTGGCGGCGGATGTCCCGGCGGTGGCCGGTTGGAGTGTTCGCCCACCAGTGGTCGAGCCCCGAGCCGGGGTCGAGGTCGCGGACGTGGGCGACGTCGGTGGCCAGGTCGAGGACGTGCGCGGCGCCCTGGCGCCGACCGGCGGCGGCGAGCCGCTGTGCCTGGTCGGTGTCGAGGCCGGGGTAGACGACGGCGCGGGCGCCACGCTCGTTGGCGAGGTCGAGGCCCGCGCGGGCGGTCACGGCGGCCGTCCGGTCGGTGGCGGCTCCGGCGCCGCCGTACTGGCCGTGGGGACTGCCGGAATACAGGACGGGGCCGGGCCACACGGGCGCGGCGCCCGCGTCGACTTCCTGGCTGGTCCAGTACGGGCAGCCGTTGGCGCCGACGAGGAAGTACGGCACGGTCTCGGTGACGGCGGCGTCGAGGTCGGTGATGTGCAGGTGGCGGTGGGCGTCGATCTGCTCGGTGCTGACGTGTTCCCAGGCGGCGGTCCACTGCCGGGTCCGGGAGGGGTGGGCCGCGCGGTGGTCGTCGCCGGGGGCGTCGTCGATGGTGTCGTACCAGACGCCGAGGGCGCGGGTGCGCTCGTGGTCGGTGGGGGTGTGGGTGATGTGTCGCTCCGAGGGTCGGCGTACGGGTTGGGCAGGGTCCCTGCGGCTCAGGCGGCCTTCAGGTGCTGTTCGGCGTCGTCGTTGTGCTCCCAGGCGGTGCGGTGGGCGCGAAGTCCCCGGAAGCAGGCCCAGGTGCCGGCCGCGACGACCAGGCCGGCGGTCGCGATGAGCACGCGCAGGTGGTCGGCGGGCCAGAGCGCGACCAGCAGCCCGGCCAGTGGGAGCGGGGCGAGGATGAGCAGGACGGTGGTGGCGAGCGTGGCGGCGAAGTCCCGTTCGGGGATGAGCCGGGTGCGGGCGGTACGCAGGACGACCGTGACCGCGCCCTCGCCGGCCATCAGCAGTGCGACGGCGGTGGTGTAGAGGGCCAGGTCGGGTGCGAGGGCGCTGGCGATGGTGGCGGCGCACATGGCGGCGGCCGAGGCGGTGCCGACGGCGAGCAGGCCCCACCGGTCGATGGCGCGGTGGGCGGTGGCGACGGCGGCCAGCGAGAGGGCTGCGGCGATGCTCCACACCAGGCCGACTGCCGCGCTGGTGTGGTCCAGGGTGCGGGTGACGGTGATCGGTGCGGACACCTGCAGGAGCCCGCTGGCGAGGTTGACGCAGGCGAGCGCGCCGACCAGCCAGGCCAGCGCGGGGGTGCGGCGCAGGGTGCCGAGGCCGGTGGCGAGGGCGGTGAGCGGGTGCCGGGCCGCGGGTTCGGCGGTGACGAGGTGCAGGCGCGGGTGGTGGGTGCGTACGGTGGCGGCGACGGTCGCGGTGACGGTGGACAGGACGGCGACGGCGGCCAGCAGCAGTGCGGGTCCGGCGAGCAGGAGCAGTCCGCCGATCAGCGGGCCGATCAGGAGCGCGGTCTGGTCGGTGCCGGTGAGGACGGCCTGCACCCGGTGGGCGCGGCCGCCGACTCGTCGGCTGGCCTCGGCGCCGACCGCCTCGTTCGCCAGGAAGCTCGCCTCGGCCAGCATGCCCGCGGTGACGCCGAAGGCCAGCACCAGCCAGGGGCCTGCTCCGGCGGCCAGGCCGGCGATGGTGGCGAGTGCGGCGCCCGCCCGCAGCAGGCTGGTCGTCAGGACGGCGACGCGGGGGCTTCGGCGGTCGATGATCGGGCCTGCGCCCGCGATGGCGATCAGGCGCGGCAGCCATTCCAGGAGGAACGCCAGTCCGGCCCAGGCCGGCGACCGGGTGAGGGTGAGGACGAGCAGCGGCACGGCGTACATCACGACGGCTGCGGCGAGGGAGTCGGTGGCGCGCAGGAGGTAGCAGCGCAGCAGCCAGTCGCGCTCGGCCGCGCCGGCTGGGCGGTAGCGGCGGGTTGCGGCGGTCGGACGGGGCAAGGCGGTCTCCCTGGTCGGGCGCGGTGGGGTGGTGGGCCGGATGCGGCGATGCCTGCGATGCCGTCGGTGGCCGGGTCCTCGGCGCCGTCGGGGTTCGGCGGGGGTGACCGGTCCGGTCGGTGGCGGCGGTGTGATGGCCTGTCGCCCTGGTGGTGGGCGGTGCGCGCTGTCGGTGCAGTGCGGTTCAGCGGGTGGGGCGCCGTGGGCCGGGTTGCGGCGTGGTGGCCGGGGCGGCGCCGGTCGGCGGGGAGGCGTGGGTGGGTCTGCGGGCGGAGCGGGCGCGTGCCGCCCTGGCCGTTTCGTCGGCGTCCGGGACGGGTGCGCCGATCCTCGCGGTGACGTGCGCGGCCAGGTCCGGCAGCGGTCCGTTCGCGAGCTGCAGGGCGTAGGGCCATGCCTGGTGGTCGCGCAGTTCTTCGAGGCGGCGCCGCTCCGGGGCGGACTCGGCGCCGGGCGCCGTGGCCGCAGCTTCCTTCCAGGCGGTCCGGATCTCCTGGATGCGGGCGAGCGTGTCCGCCGTCGTGTGCAGTGTTCGCAGCTGCGGCCCCACGAGCGGGTCGAGGTGGTCGTCGGCGACGGTGGCGGCCCGGATGCCGGCGACCAGGTGCGGTCCGTTGGCGAGGATCGTCTCGACGTGGCGCCAGGGACTCCGGCTTCGGGCGGCGCCCAGGTACCGGATGTCCTCGGCGGCGAAGCTCAGCACGACGGTCCGGGCCTCCCACAGTGCCCGCTGGTACTGCGGTGCGAGGGTGCCGTTGATCGCGTCGCCAAGGGCGGCCGGGGCCGCGCCCGCGGCGAGGGACACGGTGCCGGGCCGCCGGACGGAACCGAGATTGTACCCGCCCAGGCCTTTGGGGACCGCGGCTCCCACGATGAGCGGGGAGTCCTCGCCCATCTGCACGGCGAGGAGCCGTTCGCCTGCCGGTCCGGTGAGGAAGGCGGCGTCGTGCGGGGCGGCTGTGGTGGTCCACGGCGCCCTCCAGCCCCAGGTCTCGTCCTGGAGGTCGGCGAGATCGCGGCCGGGGGTGAGGTGGCACGGCTCGGCGGACCAGAGCGGCAGGTGCTCGGCCAGGTGCGTGGCGAGCGCGGAGTCGGGTGCCGGGCCGCGCGGCCGGTCGGGCAGGGCCCGGCCGTCCTCGTCGAAGTACACCAGCACGGACTTCTCCGCTGCCGAAGCCGCCCGCGCGGAGCGGCGGGACGGTGTGAACAGGGCGCTCGGCTCGTGCCACTTTCCGTCGCTCAGGTGGCCGGCGAACATCACTGACTCCCAGTCGGGGTCCGTGCAGGGGACGAGGTCGCGGTGGGCGGCGAGCAGCTTCTCGAACGCGGTGAAGTCTTCGCTGCGCAGGTCGGCGTGGTCGATGTAGAGGTTGGTGTCGTCGGGCATGGGTCCGCTTCTTGGTCGGGCGTCGTCGGGGAATGGCACAGGGGCTCGGTGGCCGGGCCTGGGGTGGTGGATCGGCCGCCGACGGAGCCCTGGTGGCGTCCGTCGGCGGCCGGGTCAGCGGCGCCGTCGAGGGCCGGCGGGGGTGACGGGGGTGGCGGGCGCCGCAGGGGCGCTGGCCGGGCCGGGCCGGGCTCCGTCTGCGGCGGCGGGGTGGGGCAGCTTGGCGATGTGCCGCACCCGCCAGGTGAGGACGGCGGTCTCCGAGTCGGCGCTGTCCAGCTCCCGCCATGAGCGGGCTCGTTCCAGCAGCGCCTTCGGGTCGTGTCCGGCCGCCTCGGCCTCGGCGAGCGCGGCGGCGAGCGCGTCGAACTCGGGCGCGGCCAGCAGGGGGTGCGCGCCCTCGCCCGGCACCGCCCGGCGAACGGCCCGTTCCTGGCGCTCGCGCACCTGCGGCGGCAGGGCCCGTCCGCGTTCCTGCAGGACGGCCATGGGCCTGGCTGCGGCGTGCCGGTAGGCGGCGCGCAGGTGGGCGGCGGCCTCTCGGGCGGCGGCGGCCTGCTGGCGGTGGCCCTGCTCCGCGTGCCACCGGCCGGTGGCGATGACGAGCAGGACCAGGAGCGACAGCAGGGTGGCTGCGGCCGATCCGTCCGGGCCGCGGTTACCCGCGTACCCGCCGGACAGCACGGCGCGGGCGGCGCTGCGCACCGAGCGGGCGGAGGAGTTGGCTGCGCGCACGTGCGATCGGGAGGCGCGCTCGTAGGCCCGGGCGGCGGCGAGCAGTTGCTGTTTCTGGGCGGGCAGGGCGGTGGCGGCGAGCGCGTCGAGGACCTCTCCGGTCGCCTCGGTCACTGCGGCGGCGTCGGCCGGTGTCTCGCTGTCGAGCACGTCGAGGGCCTCTGCCGCCACGTCGGCCGCCCACAGTCGTGCGGTCGCGGCCGGGGAGCGGCGTCCGCCGGGCGTTCGCCCGCCGCCCGCCGGGGCGGCGCTCTGGTCGTCGGCCGTGCGGTCGTCGAGCGGCACCTGGAGGCGGCGGCGGATTCTGGGCAGCGTCAGGTCCGGGGCGAGCCGGTACCCGCCGAAGAACACCGGCTCTCCCGCGCTGTCGCGCTCGCCCACCAGGGCCACGCTGTATCCGAGGGTGTCGCCGGACGGCCCGGTCTTCCGGTTGACCAGCACGCCTGCGGCCTCCAGCCGGGCGAAGAACTCCTCCTCGTCGCGAGCGCCGGCCAGCGCCTGGCGGACGGCGTCGCGCAGCCGCTGGCGGCTCGTGTCCTCCTGCCCCAGGCGTTGGGCCTTGTGCTTCTCGCGGTTCGTCGGCTCCTTGGCCGCTGTTCCGTCGCCGGGGTTGAGCTGCCGCAGTCCCCACTCCTTCTCGATCGTGCGGCATGCGGCCTGGGCCCGGGGGTAGTCCTTGCGCAGGCGGGCCTGGGTGAGGTCCCCGCGGACCGTGGTGGCGACGATGTGGATGTGGTCGGTGGCGTGGCGCACGGCCACCCACCGGCAGCCGTCCGGATCGCCGTCCGGGGCGATGCCGGTGGCGGCGACGACCCGGCGGGCGACCTCGGCCCACTCCTCCTCGGTCAGGGGCCGGTCGTCCGGGGCGGTGCGCACGGAGCAGTGCCAGACGTGCTTGGCGGGTCGGCGGGCGCGGCCGAGCTGGTCGACCCGCATGTCGAGCACGGTCTGCAGCTGCTTGAGCGAGGCGTCTATGTCGCGGCCGGGGTCGGGGGCGAAGCCGTCGAAGGAGGCGACCAGGTGTGGATCGGTGTGCTCGTCGCGGCGGCCGGGGCCGTAGAGGTAGGCGAGCAGTCCGTAGGTCTTCGAGCCCATGACGATGTTCGGCATCATGCGGTTAGTGGCCGTTCAGGAGCTTGGCCGAGGCGGTGTCGATGGCGGTGACGGTCGTGCGTACGGCGGCGAGGGCGGCGACCAGGTCGGCCGGGTTCGGCAGGCCCCCGGAGTTCAGCTCGCGGGCGATCTGGTTGAGGTTGTTGCCGACGCGGGCGGTCTGCTGGCGCGCGGCGGCGAGTTCGTCGAGCGATCGGTCGAGACGGTCGTCGGGGTCGAAGGAGGTACTTCGTCGTGCGGCGGCGAGCGCTGCGGCGGCGACGAAGCGGGCGGCGGTCTGCGCGCGTTCGGTGGCGGCGCTCTTGATCTCGGACTCTTCGGACAGGCTCAGACGGACGGTCAGCTTGCGCTGGCGCTGCTGCGGCTCGTGGAAGCGGCGGCGCGGGCGGCGAACGGTGCTCGGCTCGTCGTCGGCAGCGGCGGTCATCGGTGGTCTTCCTGTCAGTTGGTCCTGTTCGCCGGTGCCCCCTGGCTTCGGCGAGTCGAAGTCGAGTCGAGCGCCCCCGCTCGGCCCGGCTTCGGCTTCCCCGCCCCCTTGGGCGGGGCGTGCGCCGTGGACCGTCCGATAGGACGGTCCACGGCACTAGCTCGCTCCGCCGTAGGGGGCAACCCGTCCGGGACGGAGCGCGGAGTGTGGTCGGGACAGCGGTGTCGGCCCGTGGTGAGGAACCTGATCCGGACGGCTAGAAGTCGTCGTTGGCCAGGCCCCGAGCGGCGAACGCGACAGCCAGGTGGTCCATCACCAGCTCCTCCACCTGGTCGCTGGTGAGGTGCTGGGCCTGGCTGTTGGCCGTGCGGCGGACGGTCCAGTGGCCGTCGCCCGCCGGCGTGGCGCTGTGGAGGTGGCCGCGGCCAGCGAGGACGGTCAGGAAGTCGGCGACGAGGTCGGTGTCGGCGAGGACGGCGTTGCTCATGGGGTGTCTCCCGAGGGTTGGGGTGGGGGTTGATGAGGCTGTGAGGTCCGCGGTCAACGGTGCGGTGGCGGGGGTTTGTCGCTGCGCAGCTGCTGGACGAGTTCGCCGGCCACCTGGTTGGACACCGGCAACCCGCTCTCACGGATGGCGGTGGCCACGACGGCGCGGGTGATCCGTCCGGCCCTCGCTGCGGCCTCACGGCCGATCCGCAACATCTCCTCCGGGTCGGAGCCGCCGGACCGAGGACCCGGACCGTCCACGCCCGGACCGCCGGACCGAGAGC
>NZ_JBEPAA010000008.1:0-182491 GCF_040298365.1 Kitasatospora sp. NPDC001603 | reverse complement strand
CGTGCCCGGACCGTCCACGCCCGGACCGCCGGACCGAGAGCCCGGACCGTCCACGCCCGGACCGCCGGACCGAGAGCCCGGACCGTCCACGCCCGGACCGCCGGACCGAGAGCCCGGACCGTCCACGCCCGGACTATCGCGGTCGATGCGTCGGCGGATCCGTGTCGCGATGCGTTCGCGCAGCCGTGTGCCCTTGCGGTGCGCGCGGAGTTTGTCTTCGGCGGACCTGGGCGCTGGCGTTGGGGTCCGTTCGGGCGCGGGCTCCAGTTCCGCTCGGGTGACGGCCTTCATCAGTGTGCTGGTCGCGGCGTCGAGGTGGTCGGTCGCCTCGACGACCGGGTCGGTGCCTGTTCCGGCAATGGGGCCTACTGCGGCCGGCAGGGTGGGCTGGTCTGCGGATTCGGGCGTAGTGGTGCCGTGGCGCGTGACGATGATCCCGAGGTGGACGGCGCCGGCCAGTGCGAGGGGCGCGATGGTGCTCAGGGCTCCGACGGCGGTGTCGCCCAGTTGCAGGCTGTCCGCTTGTGCGGCGGCCTGTTGGTTCAGGCGGACGGCGTGGGCGGCGTTGGCCCACACGCTGGTGCCGGTGGCGCTGGAGAACAGCGCCCAGGTGTAGGCGCGAGCGGTCCAGGGTGCTTCCCGCAGGATCACCAGCGCGCGGACGCCGTAGCCGATGAAGCCGTCGACGACGACCGGGAACAGGTAGGAGAGCTGTCCCCGGACGTGGATCGCCTGTGCCATCTGCTGGAGAGCGTCGTAGGAGAGGGCGAAGCCGAAGGCGCCGAGCACGCCGATCGCCGCGAGGTCCCAGGGGGATACCCGGGGTCGGCGGTTGATCACGCGGCGACCGCCAGGCGCGTCGTGGGGACCTTACGCAGCTCCTTCGACAGCGTGATCTCCTGGTGGCGCATCGAGGCGGGGATGCTCTCCAGCTGGGTGTTGGCCCGGCTGCGGCGCTTGGCCGCGGCCTTGTAGCCGATGCCCAGTGCTTCGGACCAGACGGCGAGCGGGATGCCGGCCTCGATGGCGACGCGGACGACCGCGCGCTTCTCGCGTTCGGACAGACGCGGGCGCTGGGTGCTGGTCAGGGTGGTGCGGACACGGTCGAGGTCGAGTCGGCGGTCCTCGTGGTAAGTGACCATCTCGTCGAGCTGGTCTTCCATGTGGCCTCCGCGGATGCCGTCGCGCACGCCGCACTCGACGGCGTCCTGGAGGCACTCGCTGCGGACCGGGCACTGCCGGCACAGGGCGAGGGCCTGGCGGTGGCCGGCGACGCGGGGCGGGGCGAAGAAGATGTCGGGGTTGGGGATTTCGGCGCACTCGGCCTTCAGGCGCCAGCGGGGGTCCGGGCGGTCCGGGCGGTCCGGGACGGTGTAGGCGGCATCGAGGTCGGCCGCGACAGCAGCGGTGGTCGTGTTCATTCGGGGCAGGTCTCCGGTCGCGCCGCCGGATCGGCGGGCGGGCATGGCGGATCCCGGGGGCGGCTCGGCCGGCCTCGCGCGGGAGCGCTGGGTGTACGGGGATCAGAAGAGGGGGGCGCGTCGCCGATCGGGTCCGGCGAGGACTGCCTTGTGGCACATCTGGCGCAGGCGGCTGGCCGTGCGGTCGCCGAGCAGGCCGGCCAGTTCGGCCGGGGTGATGTTGCTCGTGATGATGGTCGGCAGCTGCTGCTCGTACCGGTGGTTGATCAACCGGTACGTCGTCTCCTCGGTGAACTCCGAGGCCCGGCCTGCGCCGAGGTCGTCCACGAGCAGCAGGGGGGTGCGCTCCAGGTCTCGCATCTCGCGCTCGGCGTCCGCGCCGGGGCGCGGTCGCATCATGGCGTGCAGGCCGACCGAGGTGATCGCCTGCCAGCGCAGCCGGACGCCGGCGCCGAGCAGGGAGCGGATCGCACCGTACGCCTGGTGGGTCTTGCCGGTGCCGGTCTCACCGAGCAGCAGCAGCGAGGAGGCGCGAGCGATGCCGAGCTGCCCTTCGGGGCCGCGGCGGGCGGCTTGCTTGACGTGCTCGACCCAGGCAAGGACCTGCGGGTCGTCGGCCGTGGCGTCGTGGAAGCGGGGCGGGATCCGCGAGGCGGCCAGCTCCAGGGCGTCCCGGTTGTTGGGCTGCGGGACGGCGGAGCGCTCGGGCACTCCGATCACGGCGGGGTCGACGCCGAGGCGCGCGAAGCGGTCGACGATGCCCTGCAGGCCGGTGCCGGCCCGGCGCGGTTCGCGGTCGCGGCCGGCCATCACAGCTCCCCGGTGTAGGCGGCGGACCCGCCGGTCGGGTTGGTCCACGCCCGGTACGGCGCGCCGGCGCTGCGGGGGCGGCCGGGGGTGAGTGCTTCCTGGACGAAGCCCTCCAGTGCGGAGGGGTTCATGGGCTTGTGGGCCAGCAGCCGCAGGCCCGCCCGGACCTGCTCCTGGCTGTAGCCGGAGGCAAGGAGCTGCTGCACCTCGCGCCCGAGGTGCCCGCGAAAGCGCGGGCTGGGCGGCTGCGGGCAGGTGCGGACGTATTCGGCGACCAGAGCGTTGGCACCGGTGGTGTGCGGGTGCATCGCGGCAACGCGCTCCGCGTCCGGCCCCTCCACCGTGCAGTCCTCGGCGGGCGCGGCGCAGCCGCCCCCCGGAGGGGGTGATCCAGGATCCGTGATCCTGGATCCCTTCGTGGAGGCTGTCGTCGAGGGTGTCGTCGAAGGGTGCGGGGTCTGCTCTTCGGCGCTCTCGGTGTGTCCGGCGGTGTCCTGGTTCCCGGTGCCGGGTACCTCGCTGGAGAGGTGCTCGGGGTTGCGGTCGGTCGCGGCCTTCCTGCGAGCGCGGGCAGCGGGGGCCGGCCGGTCGAGTGCGGCTTCCTGGGTCTGGTGGAGCGGGCAGGGAGCCAGCCTGCTCTGGCTGGGGCGGTCGATCTTCTGGTGCTTGTTGAAGGTGACGATGTGGAGGAGTTCCTCGCCGTCGTCAGCAGGGTTGAGGTAGCGGCAGACGAGGCCGACGTCGGCCAGCTGGCTCAGGTCCTCCTCGACGCGCTCGGCGGTGTGGACTCCGCCGTCCCAGCTCTTCTTCCTCTTCCAGATGAGCCCGCGAACGATGCCGGCGTCGTCGATGATCCGGCCGGTGTCGTCGACGTAGTTGAGCATGTATATGAACGTCCGCTCGGCGCTGAGGGAGACCTCCGCCAGCTTGGCGTCCCGGGACATCTCAGGCTTGTGGGTGCGGATGCGCCCGTCCTGGACCGCCATCACGCCGCCTTCGCGAGCGCGCCGGCCGGGACCACGGTTCCGGTGGCGAGGTCGACGTCGTGCTGGTGGCGCCAGTCCAGGGAGGGGAGGTCTCGGGCGACCCAGTGGGCCACCGCCTCCTCGACCGCGAGCGGCAGTCCGACGGGCATGTGGGCGCGGTCGTAGGCGCGGGCCAACCACAGACCGTGAGGCTCGGACACCGAGATCCGCACGACGTCGGCGTCCGGGGCGACCCGTCGGAGACTGTCCGTGACGGCGTGCCGGGTGCCTTCCGACATCCGGTCCAGGACTGCGGGGTGGTGCGCGGCGGGTCGGCCCTGTGCCGCTCCGCCTGTACGCAGAAGCGCAAGCATGGTTCACTACCTTCTGTGTGGTAGCAGGCTGGCCGGGCTCGTCCAAAGGCAGGCCGCCTGCGGGTTGTGTCGAACGACTCACACGGTGTTACGACAGGCGCTCGGAGTTCCAGCTCCGGGCGCCGTCGTCGTTTCCGCCCCGACCCTCGGGGCTCAGTCAGGGTCGCCGCCCTGAGTCACCACCGACCGCTGCCGAGATAGCGGCGGCGAGCGACGGCGGCAGGCGATGTCACTGTTCGTACAGGCCGCACCTTGCGCAGGTTTTCACCCACCGTGACAGCCGCCGCCGGGAGGTCGGCGACTTGCGGAGCGACCCACGCCGGAACCGGCCATATAAATTGTTCCGCCATCGAAATGTGACCCCCCGTCAAAAATGCAGCGCAGGTCTGCACCGCCGGGGACGACAATAGGTAGCCACCTGGATACCGGTCAACGAATTCGCGGGATCTACGCGGGTAGCGCGACCGGTTTTCCAGAGGCTGGAAAATGATCTTGGAATGCCGGATGGAATCACCCTCCGCAAGGGGGCGGGCAGCCAACGCACACATCACGACCTGCAATCCTCACAGTGAGCAACGACCCGACTCCTGCAACTCTGAGTGACGTGACATAGAACACTGGGTAAGGGATCTTGATCGATTCGACGACCGGAGACCCCTATATGCAAAATCGAAGTCGCCGATTCGAAGGCCGGTATATTCCATAGCCGAGCCCCCGGGTTCGCATGAATACCAACTTCGAATGTTCAGGGTTGAACAATGCGTGCGATTGCTGTGAAAGAATTCGGCGGCCCCGAGGTCCTGGAGCTGTGCGAGATACCCGAGCCCGAGATCCGGCCGGGCCGGCTGCGGCTGCGCACCATCCTCGCCGGCGTGAACTTCGCCGATATCCACCTGCGGGAAGGCACCTACCCCGCGCCGATGCCCTGCCCGTTCGTCCCGGGCAACGAGGTCCTCGGCGAGGCCGAGGACGGCCGGCGCTACGTGGCCCTCGGCAAGGGCGGCGGCTACGCCGAGGTCGTCGCGGCGCACCGGAAGCTGGCCTTCGAGGTGCCCGACGGCGTCAGCGACCACGACGCCGTCGCGCTCATGCTCCAGGGCAACACGGCCTGGCACCTTCTGCACACGGACCTCAAGCTGACAGCCGAGGACACCCTGCTGGTGCCCGCCGCGGCAGGCGGCGTCGGCTCGCTCGCCGTGCAGCTCGCCAAGCGCACCGGGGCGAAGGTCGTCGCCATGGCCGGCACCGAGGACAAGCGCCGGATCGCCCTCGGCCTCGGCGCCGACGCCGTCGTCGACTCCTCCACTACCGAGGACCTCGCCGAGCGGATCGTCGAGGCGGCCGGCGGGCAGGTCACCGCCGCTCTGGAGATGACCGGCGGCGATGTCTTCTACGCCACGCTCAACGCCCTCACCCCCCGCGGCCGGATGTCCGTCTTCGGCGCGGTCACCGGCGTCGAAGGACTCGTCCCGATCACGCAGCTCGTCGGCCAGAGCAAGTCGGTCACCGGATTCTGGCTGCCCTCCCTCTACCCGTCGCGCACCCACATCAACGACTCAATGACCGCGCTGTTCGACGCCGTCCAGGAAGGCTGGCTCAAGCCGCTGCCGGGCCCCGTCTACAAGCTCGGCCAGGCCCGCCAGGCGCACACCGACCTCGCCGCCCGCCTGACCTCCGGCAAGGTCGTCCTCAACGTCCGCAGCTGACCCCAGGGTCACCCACTCCTCGCCTGGCCCCCACCGCGCGGGCCAGGCGACCTCCCAATCGCGACCCGGAAGGGCACGACTAACCCTCTGGGGGAACCTACACATGACCATCAGCACCGCGCACGAGGACAGCGTTCCCGTGCACCGTCAGGGCAGCACGCAACCCGCGAAGTCCGGCTCCCTCGCCGCCCGCGCCTACGTCGTCCAGCAGGCGCTCGCCCAGCTTCCGGGCCATGTCCACGCACTGCGGGACATCGCCCGCGTGGCCAAGCTGCCCGAGGCCACCACCCACCGCATCCTGCAGGACGGCGTCGACAAGCACATCTTCGAGCAGGTCGGCCGAGGCATGTACCGGCTCGGCACCGGCACCGCCCGCGCCGGCGTCCAGGCCATGAACCGCCTTCCGGGAGCCACCGGCACGCACACCTACCTCGTCCGGCTCCACCAGGCCACCGGCGGCCTCGCCCTCCTCTACGTCCTTTCGGCGTTCGGCGGCGCGAAGCGCCTGTGCACCGACTACGAAATCGGCGGCATGGACCCGGCAGAGGTCGGCATGACGGCGGAGGACGTCGTCTCGGTCTCCCGGTCGCTGCGCACCGGGGCCTCCGGCCGGGCGATCCTCGCTTATCTGCCGCAGGACGCCCGCGAGCAGGTCCTCGCGGAGGAAGTGCCCCCCACCGCGGGCCCCGGCGTGATCAGGGACAACCAGCAGCTGGCCGACTCCCTGCTCGTCATCCGCGAACGCGGCTACGCCATCGGCCGCCAGGAGTGCATGGCGGGATGGGACAGCGTTGCGGCCCCCGTGTTCTGGCGCTCCCAGGTCATGGGCTCCGTCCTGCTGCTGAAGCCCACCAGCACGATGCCGGAAGACCTGCGCCCGCTGATCCACCACACCCTGCGGGCCGCCAAGGACATCAGCGACCTGACCACCACCCCGGTCTCCGCCGTTCTCTAGCCCCGCCAAGCCGTGTCGGCCGTCCCTTCGAGGGGAGGGGACGGCCGACGCCACCCTCGGCGTACCCGCTGTCACACCGTGGCCGGCTGCCGCCGCCCGCGCATCGCAGCCCGGGCCCGCGCCGCCCCGGCCGCCGTGTACGGCTCGCCGCTGCCGATCCCGGCGACAACGCGGCCGGAGCGTCCCGAGCACCGCCCGCACAACCCCGGCCTGCTCATCGGAGCCCGGCAGTTGTCGCACTCGTGCTCGCACACGGGCGCCAGCGACTCCGCCCGGCGGATCGAGGGCGGCATCTTACGCAGGAGCCGATCGCGCACCACCGCCGCTGGGGAGAAGATCTGCCCCGGCAGCCCCGGCAGCAGCGCGGCGGCCAGCTCCGCCGGACCGCAGCCCACCGCCAGCCAGCGCCCCACCAGCGGCGCCAGCTCCACCACCTCCGCCTCGCCGAGCCGCAGACGCGGCTCGTCCTTCAGCACCCGGTACAGAGCCAGGGCCGCCGCCTGCATCGGTCCCTCCAGGTCCTCGATCGAAGCCTTCGCCCTCCCGCCCTCTGCCTCCGGGCGCCGCGCTGGCGACGCGGAAGGCTTCCGGTCACCTTCGTCGCCACGGGCGGGGAGGGAGGGTTCTTTCTCCAGTTCCTTTAGTACAAGGACGCCAGCACCACCGGAGTCCGGCACACCGGACGCCGGACGCGCCACACTCGGCCCCACCTGCGGCTTCGTCGCCTCCAGTAGCTCCTCGGCAGCCTTCAGGCCAGGGAGCTGCGGGGTGTCGTAGACGTGCGCCTCGCTACGGATCCGCCCGTCGGCCCCGCGGATCTTGCGAACCACGTAGTACCCGGCCTCGATCAGCTCCTTCAGCGCCTTGCGGACCGCCGCCCGGCTGTCGGGGCCCGAGTCGGCCATCTGCCGGGCGTCCTCGCGCCAGCGCTTGGGCCGGGACAGAAGGTCGCTGAGCAGGCCGCGGGCGGCCATGGTCAGCCGTCGGTCCTGGAGAATGGAGTTGGGCAGCACGGTGAAGTTGCGCGCGTGGGCGCTACGATGTACCTGCATCGGGAGTCGCATCTCCTGTTGCCGGACCCCGGGGTGTTAGCGCACCGCCGGGGTCACCTGTATTTGATTGGACTACGGAACGTAGCACAGACAAGTCCCATCACCGGAAGCCCAGTTCGAGCGACCTCGATCACAGTCCGGGCACGCGGTTGCGGTCCCTGTGGCGGGAGCTGCCCACACTGCTGGACTGCACACCAGCTTCGGGCGTCGGCCCTCGCTCGCTCTGCCAATAGAGCGACAGGGCTCGGGAAACCAGCTCAGGGACTCCCACGGTCTCAATACCGAACTGGTGGTAGTAGGCGGAGCGGCCTTGGAGAAGCACCGAGGGCAGTACGCGCCAGGCTCGGGGTCGTCGCGATGCCTTGGGATCACGTGCGCGTGGAGGTGCGGGACCGCGCTGCCCCGAAGTTCGTAGTTCATTTTGGCCAGTCGCAGGCACTGCTCGATTGTGCGGCCTGCGCAGAGCACCTCGGCGAAGAAGCCGATCGCCTCGTCCGGGGCATACTGGGTCGGCTCGGAGACGTGCGGTCCGTTCCAGATCGCCACGGCGTATCCGCGCAGGAGGACCCAGTTCAAGCAGACATCGGCGTAGCTGCCTTTCAGGGTGTGCACCCCGTACCCGCTGTCTTCCAGACCCCGGTTGGCGTACATCCCGCAGTCAAGACCGGCCGTTCGGTCGGTCCAGTCGGCGGGCCAGGTGGACTCGTTCATGACCCCTGCATGGCTCGCCCCACCTCTGCCGAGCGGGCACGGTCGCGGAAGGGACCTGCAGACAGTGACGCACTGTCGCGTTGTGGTTCGGATCAGCTGATTTCGGCTCTAATCTATGACCACCTGAATCCCCATCAGCCGGAGGACTTGACGTGGGCGTGAAGCAACAGAGCGATTGGGTGGTCGCCGCTGCGGACCAGGTGATCGCCGAGGGCAAACGCCGTGGCGGGGCTCCGCTGGTGTGCGCATCCGGAATTAGTCCGTCCGGGCCGGTGCACCTGGGAAATCTCCGCGAGATCATGGTTCCGCACTTCGTGGCGGACGAGATTCGGCGCCGGGGGCTGGAGTGTCGGCATCTGTTGTCCTGGGACGACTACGACCGGCTCCGCAAGGTGCCGGCTGGCGTCCCGGCCAGCTTTGCCGAGCACATCGGACGACCCCTGACCGCGGTGCCCGATCCCTGCGGCGAACATGACAGTTGGGCGGAGCACTTCAAAGCCCCACTGCGTTCGGCCCTCGCCCAACTCGGCGTCGAGGTTGAGGAGATCAGCCAGACGCAGATGTACAAATCCGGGGCCTACCGCGAGCGGGTCGTGCACGCGATGCGTCACCGACAGCAGATCGACGGCGTCCTCGGGCGGTACCGGACGAAGAAGACCGACGTCGAGGTGGAGCAGGACGAGGAGGACGTGGCTGCCGGCGGCGCCGGGGGCTACTACCCGTATCGGCCGTACTGCGAGGTCTGCGGCCGGGACTCCACAACGGTCACCAGCTTCGATGACGCCAGTACGGCCATGGAATATCGGTGCGAGTGCGGTCACGGAGGCGGATTCGCGCTGGCCGAGACCGATGGCGGGAAGCTGGTCTGGAAGGTGGACTGGCCGATGCGCTGGGCCTTCGAGGGTGTGACCTTCGAGGCCGGCGGTGTCGATCACTCCTCGCCGGGCTCGTCCTTCACGGTCGGGTCGCAGGTGGTGCGCGAGGTCTTCGCCGGACTTCCCCCGTCCTACCTCGGGTACAGCTTCGTCGGGATCAGTGGTATGGCCAAGATGAGCAGTTCGAAGGGTGGCGTGCCCACTCCGATCGACATCTTGGAGGTGCTGGAGCCTGCGGTGCTTCGCTGGCTCTACAACCGGCGTCAGCCGCGGCAGTCGTTCCAGATCGCGCTGGACGCGGAGATCCTGCGGGTCTATGACGAGTGGGACGCGCTCGGCCGCAAGGTGGCCTCGGGTACGGCCACGGACCTTGAGGCAGCGGTGCGGGCCCGTTCGGTGGGCCCGGCGTCCGGTCCGCTTCCGACCACGCCCCGCCCGCTGCCTTTCCGTACGCTGGCCTCGGTGGCGGACGTCGCGGCCGGCGACCCGGAGCAGACTCTTCGTATCCTGCAGGACTTCACCGTCGAGGAGCCGCTGGCGGGCCTGGACGAGGCCCGGCCTCGGCTGGACCGCGCGCAGGCGTGGGTCAGTACCTATGTCCCGGCCGAGGACCGGACCCAGGTACGCACGGAGCCGGACCGGGAGCGGCTGGAGCAGCTGTCGGCGGCGAAGCGGGAAGCGCTGAAACTGCTGCTGGACGGTCTGGACGGGCACTGGTCGCTCGATGGGTTGACGTCGCTGGTGTACGGGGTGCCGAAGGTCCAGGCGGGGCTGCCATTGGACGCTCCGGCGTCGCCGGAGCTGAAGGTGGCCCAGCGGGAGCTGTTCGTGCTGTTGTACGAGCTGCTGGTGGGGCGGGACACCGGTCCGCGGCTGCCCACCCTGCTGCTGGCGCTCGGGGCGGAGCGGATCCGGTCGCTGCTGACCGTCGCGTAGTGCGGGAGGCCGGGGCCGTGGTCGCCGGCCTTCTCGCACAGGCGGCCGAGGGCCGGGCCGGAGCGTGTTGCTCCGGCCCGGCCCTCGGCGTCGGGTCAGGCTGCGGGTCGGAGTCCGGTGCGGGTGAGGATCTCATCGGCGACCTCGGCGGCCGGACGGTGAGCGGTGTCGATGTGCTCGGCGAAGGCCGGTTGTCGCAGGGCTTCGAGGCAGCGTTCGACCTGGTTGCCCTCCCAGCTGAGCGGGCCCCACTTGTCCGGGCCTTCGCCGCGCTCGCGCAGACGGGCGCGGATGACGGCGGGCGGGGCGAGCAGGGTGAAGTGGTGCACGTGGTGGCCTGCCTCGTGCAGGGGGCGAACGATCCGGTCGAAGACGGTGTGGCGGGCGATGGTCATCGGGACGATGACCGGGCGGTCGTAGGCCCGGGCGGCCTGGTCGAGCATGCAGTGGGTGAGCGGCGGCCAGAGCGGTTCCAGCTCGAACTCCTCGGTGCGCAGGGCCTCGGGGAGCTGGTCCCAGAGCATGTGGCCGATGGCCTCGGGGTTGATGACCAGGGCCTGGGGCAGCTGTTCGGCGAGCAGGGCGGTGGTGGTGCTCTTGCCGACACCGAACGGGCCGTTGACGAAGACGAACACGGTCGGGACCTTTCTCCGTCGGGCGGTCAGAAGAGTTCGACGTAACGGTTCGGGTAGGCGCGGGCGTCGTAGCGCAGGACCAGCACGGTGTAGCGCTGGTGGGCGCGCAGGGTGTTCGTGGCGTGCTTGATCTCGCGAAGGCGTTCGGTCATGGCGGTGCGGACGGCGGGGTCGGTGTTGCCGCTCTGCTCGCACGCGCGGTCGACGGTGGAGCGGCAGTAGTGCTCGATGGCGGCGGCGGGTTCGGCGGTGAGGGTGTGGTCGGCCTGGTGGAGGACGTCGAGGCCGGCGAACAGGGCGAGAGCCTGGTCGCGGGTCTCCATGGGGCTGGTGATGCCGAAGACCTCGCGGCGGACGGCTGCGGCGTGGTCGGGGAGTGGCTCGGAGGCCCAGAACGGGGCGGCGAGGACGTATCCGCCGTCGTCGAGGAAGCTGAGCAGCCGCGTCGCCATGGCGGGCGGGTCGGGGAAGAAGCCGAGGGCGGCGCCGACGGCGATGTGGCTGAAGGTGTGCTCGGGCCGGTAGGTGGTGCCGTCGGCCTGGTGGTAGGTGAGGCGGAGAGTGGGGTCGAGGAGGCGGTGGTTGTAGCGGGCGAGGGCGACCGAGTCATGGCTGAGGTCGAACCCGGTGGCGGTGCAGCCGGTGAGGCGGGCGAGTTCGCGGGAGGTGAAGCCGGTGGTGCACGCGGCGTCGAGGAGGTGGTACTGGGGGCCGAGGCGGGAGTGCAGCGCCCAGGTGTTCAGCGTGGCGTGGGCGCCGGGCATGACGTTGGTCTGGTTGGTCATGGCGACGAAGTCGGGATAGCTGGCGGCCCGGACGGCGTCGGCGGACCTGGGCGCCGTGGGCAGGGGCCATGTGGTCGCGATGGTCATGGGGTCCTTTCGGTGGTACGGGCGGGAGTGCGGCGCTGGGCCGGCACGAGGGCGGGGCGCAGGTCGGCCAGGCGGGTGACGCTCATGCCGAAGCCGACGCACGGGGGCAGTGCGCTGTCGAACAGGTCGATGACCTGCTGGTAGGTGCGGTGGGCGAGGTGGCGGTCGGCCGTGAACTGGGTGGCGAAGGCGGCGGCCAGGCGGGCGGGGTCGCGTTCGTTGGCGGCGATCTCGGCGAGTTCGAGGCCGTCGGCGTAGAGCCAGACGCGGTGGGCCCGGCGGCCGGTGCCGGCGATCAGGGGGGAGGCGGGGCCGGGGATGTGGGTGATCGCGGTCAGGCCGCGCAGGTGCTGCCGGACGCTGTGGCGCCACAGGCGCCGGGCGAGGCGGTCGGGCTCGTCGGTGTGCTCGGCGGTGTACGGGGTGCGCTCGGCGGCGAGGGCCCGGACGGCGGTGGTGTCGGCGGGGTGGATTCCGGTGATCTCGGCGAAGGCGTCGTCGAAGGTGCGGCGGGCCAGCGGCGCGGCGATGCCCGTGGTGGCGGTGACAAGGTCGGCGAGGTAGACGGTGGCCTGGTCGAGAGTGAGGTCGGCGGCGTACGCCTCCAGCATCACGAACTCGACGGCGGACCGGCCGCGTTGTCCCTCGTTGCGGAAGCTCGGGCCGATCTCGTAGCAGCGGGTGGTGCCGGCCGCGATGACGGCGAGCAGGTCGAGTTCGGTGGTGACGCGCAGGTACTGGCGGCGTCCGGCGGCGTGCGCCCAGGTGGTGAACGGCCGTGCTGCACCGCCGAAGAAGCCGTCGGTGAGGACGGGGCTCATGGTCTCGCGGAAGTCGGCTGCGGCCAGGTACGCGCGGAGCGGGCCGAGGAGTGGAGTGAGGGGGGCGGCGGACGGTAACGGTGGTGGGGCACCGGGCTCGTGGCGCTCCAGGTGGCGGATGAACAGGGTCGGGCGGCCTGTGCGGCTGGTGGAGCAGGTGCCTCGGGCAGCGACGAGATCGCCGGTGTGCAGGGCGACGGCGGGGTCGAAGGCGAGTTGGGCGCTGTGGCGGTCCCAGGTGAGGTCGGCGAAGACGACGTGGCTGTGCGCGCGGACCGCGGTGATGCGCCCGGACAGGGTAAGGACTTGGCCGGGAGCCGGCCAGAGGTCCCAGTCAGCGAGCGGGAGCGGCTCCAGCGGGTGTTCACGGGTTCGGGAGCGGCTACGGGGGGCCGGGGCGATCGGGTCGTAGGAGGCGGTGAGGGTCAGCAGCAGGGTGACCGGGTCGTCGGTTCGGGGGTCGAGGAGCCAGGCGGTGCGGCGGATCAGGTCGCGGTGGAGGTGTTCGTCGGTGTCGGGGAGCAGGCGCAGGAGGTGGAGGACCGCGGCGGCGCGCAGGGCGGTCAGGCGGCAGGGGATGGTGGCGGTGAGCGCGTGGGCGGTGGCGGCCAGGCGGGCGGGGTCGGCGGGGCCGTAGGGCCAGGGCGGTCGGCCGGGTTCGGCGGCGGCGGCGAGGGTGTGGTGAAGGATGTCCCGTTCGCGCGGGCCCCGGGCGGGCGGGTCGGCGTGGAGGGTGACGGCGGGGTGGGGGCCGTGAGCGAGAAGGCGGGCGATGCCGGCCAGGAGTTCGTCGGTGCCGTCGGCGGGGTGGGTGGTGAACAACACCGCGGCGGCGCTGAGCAGTTCGGTGGGCGCGTCCCACGTCGTGGGTGTTGTGGAGCGGTGCGTGGCGGCGATGGTGTCGGCCAGGGTGGCGAGGGTGGTGGTGGTCATGTCCTCTCCGGTTCGGTCGGGCGGGGGTGCCACCAGGTGACGGGCGGGTCACCGGGGCCGAGTGCGGCGACGAACTTGGCTGCCTCGGTCGTCCCTTGGGCGAGCTCGGAGTCGTAGGGGGTGCCAGCGGCGTGGTGGGCGTCGCGGATGCGCTCCCGGACGGCGGGCGCGATGACTGTGCCCTTGGGGGTGGCATGCCGGTCGAAGGTGTGGACGGGCTGGAGGAGGAGGAAGGTGGAGGCCGAGCCTCGGGTGGAGCGTGGGGAGGTGTCGGGATAGCAGGGGGCGAAGACGACGAGGAACCAACGGATGCCGGCCAGCCGCAGCCACCAGCCGTCGGCACCCGCGTGTGCGAGTTCGGCGGCCGGGTCGGCGCCGGTCGCAGCCAGCAGGCCGGTGACGGTCTTCCGGACGGTGGTGACGACGGCGTCGAGGGTGGCACCGAGGCCGGGGTCGGTGAGTTGGAGGACGAGGCCGTCGAGTTCCTCGTCCTCGACGCGGCGCGCGAAGTCGACCAGGACGGGCCCGGCTGCCAGGCCGGCCTCGAACGGCTCGGTCCCCGGGTAGGCGGGAGCGGCCTCGATGCGGGCCCGGGCGGCGAACGGGCAGGCGGATCCGCGGCGGATGGGCTCGAAGCCGTTGTCAGCCACGGGCGGCCACCGCCCAGGCGTCGAGGTGGCTGCGCGAGGGCACCGGGCCGTCCGCGCCCTGGTACTTCCCGGCGTACAGCTGGTCGATCTCCCCGAACGTTTGCCAGAAGCTGACCTGTGCCACGGGCATGCCGGGGTACAGAAGCGTCGGGAGAGTGGCGTACAGCTGGAGGGTGGAGCGCCCGTAGAAGCCGAGGTCGATGAGGTCGGCGGTGCAGTGGGCGAACGTCCCGCGGCGGGCGAACCCGGACTTGGCGTGCACGATGGGTACGAGCGCGTCGCTGCCGAAGCGTTCGACGGTGTGGCCCAGGACGAAGTCGCCGCGCTCCAGGCGGTACCCGGTCGACGGGATCTCGCGGTACTCGACCTCGGGCTCGTGCCTCGGGTCCAGGACCTCGTCGAGGTAGACGCCGACCAGGCTGCCCAGCGCCAGGTCGTAGCTGTTGGTGGTACACCGGGCCGGATCGAACGGGTCGATCCTGATGCGGCCCTGTTCGACTTCCCGGGCGATCTGGGGTCCGGTGAGGATCACGACGGCGCTCCGATCATCGGCGGCTGGGTCTCGCAGGCGTGGTTGAAGAGGGCGTAGGTCGCCAAGGTGGGTCGGATGATCCCGGTGTTGTGCCAGAAGGAGACCTGGCCCGCGACCATGCCTGGGTAGATCCGCATCGGCAGGGCCGCGACGATCTCCAGCGTCCAACGGTGACAGGACGTGGTGTGGCCCAGGTCGGCCGACAACTGGAGAAACAGCCCGCGGCGGCCGTTGCTGCTGCATCCGATCAGCCGCATAGCGAACAGGCTGCTGCCGATCACCTCCTCGGTGTGCCCGAGGTACATGCGATGCGGCTCCAGCTCGAACCCGCCCTCCGGCAGCTCGACGCCCGTCCAGATGCCGGCAGCATCGTCGAAGACCTTGAGCTCGCGGCCCAGGTGGTAGTTGATGCTGTTCGGGTTGACGCCGGCCCGGTCGTACGGGGAGAAGACGATCTCACCCCGGCCGATGAACCGCCGGATCGCCTCGCCGGTAAGGATCACCGGTCCGCCTCCCGCTCGACACGCATCGGCAGGAAGATGGCGGAGCGGATCACCTGCGAGGGTTTCCAGACCACTCCGTCCTCCGCATGGAGCCGGCAACCCCACCGGGCGACGGCACGCAGCACTGCGGCGGCCTCCATGCGGGCCAGCGCGGCACCGAAGCAGGCGTGCGGGCCGTAGCCGAAGGCGACGTGCGGGTTCCGCCGGCCGGGACGGAACTCCTGCGGGCCCTCGAACACCTCCGGGTCACGGTTCGCGGACGCCTGGAGCAGGACCAGGCGACGGCCCGCCGCCACCGGGATGCCGAGAACCTCGCAGTCCTCCGCGGCCGTCCGGGCGGTGATGAGCGCCGGGCCGTCCAGGCGCAGGACCTCCTCGACGAAGCCTCCGACGGCCTCCGCCGACCCGACTGCCGCCCGGGCCTCCCCCGGGTGACCGGCGATCGCCCGGAGGACCGCGCCGATCAGACCGGTTGTTGTCTCGTGGCCGCCGATCAGCAGAGCGATCAGGTTGGAGACGGCTTCTTCGAGCGTGAGGCGTTCACCCTGCTCCTCCACCTCAACCAAGGCCGAGACGATGTCGGCGGACGCATGGCTGCGGCGTCGCTCGACGAGCCCGCTGAAGTAGTCCCACAGGCCCGCCCATGCGGCGGCGAGCCGCTTCTCCTGGCCGTCGGTGAGGGTCGGCTCGGTCAGCAGGATGACGTCGTCGGACCAGCCCTTGACGAGCTCCCGATCGCCTTCCGGAATGCCGAGCAACGCGCAGATCGTGTGGACCGGCAGGGGCTCCGCGACGCTGCGCACCGCGTCACCTCCGCCGGCCATCACGAACCGCGAGACCAGCGCATCTGCCGCCGCCGCAATCTGCGGTTCCAAGGCGGCGATGCGGCGCGGAGCGAACGCGCGCGCCAACAGGCCCCTCAACCGCGAGTGCTGCGGCGCATCCGCGTAGAGCACCCAGGACATCACCGGCTCCATCGCCGGACGCAGGTCCGGGTTGATCTCGTCCAGCAGGCCGGCAGCGGTCGGCGCGCAGACGAACTCCGGGCGCCTGAGCAGGTGGCGCACCTCCCGGTAGCGGGTGAAGACGAGCCGTCCGCTGCCGAGCTCCGGACAGTCGATGGCCCGGGGGCCGTCGCCCAGGGCCACGAGCGCGGCCTCCCGCTCCGGACCAGTAGTGAGTGCTGCCAAGACGGTTGTCTGATCCATGTGTGCTCCCGTCCGCCCGGAAGTCCGCGAAGAGCCGCCCCGGCCGCGTCGCAGAACGGACGTCGTAGCACCAGGGACGAGCCCGCGAGCAGCAACCAGGCTGTGGTGTAGCGAGGTTCGATGGGCCGAAGGGGGGCGCCTCTCCGCGTAGGCTGGCGCGCGGCCCCGTTTCCGACCGTGAACCGATGATGACGCTACGTCAGACTAACGGCAAGAGGGTCGGAAAGGAAACCCTGTCCTTTTCGCTGAACCGGCATATGCGAGCACCTGTCCAAGCGCTAGCCTTTCCCGAAGAAGGGGAGGTGCCGTAGTGCCCGTCGAGCCGACACCCAGGCGACGCCGTCTCGCCAGCGAGGTCCGGCTTGCCCGCAAGCGCCTTGGCTGGAGTGTTGAACAAGCTGCCGTCGAACTCGGATACGGCTCCGCGTCCACCGTCTCGAAGATCGAGAACGGCACTCAGGGGATCAAGCCGCAACAACTCCCGCACTTCTTCGCAGTTCTTGGGATCACCGAACCTGCGGTGCAGGAAGCCTGGCGCGACATGGTCCGGAACGCTCGCGACCAGGACTGGCACCAGCGCTACCCCGGTGTCGCGGACGATCCACTCGGCGACTACCTCGCCAACCTGGAGATCGCGAGCAGCTTGTTCATCTGGTCTCCCGTGGCCGTTCACGGCCTGCTCCAATGCGACGCCTACGAGCGGGCGGTGATCATCGCCGGCCGCGCCTGGAAGAGCGACGAGGACATCGATCGCTTCATCACCGTGCGGCGCAACAGCCGGCATGCCGCTCTCTCCCGCAAGACCCCGCTCAGGATTCGGGCGGTCCTGACCGAAGCCCAACTTCGCCAGGAGGTCGGCGGCCGGGCCACTGCCAGCGCTCAGGCGCTGCACCTCATCGAATTGGCCCGCACGCACAGGAACATCGCCATCCAGGTGATCCCGCTCTCGCACGGCGCGCACGCCGGCTGCGACGGCCCGTTCATGGCGTGGACGTTCCCGACCGGACACGACTCCGTCACCATCGAGGGCATGAAGACTGCCCTCCACCTCAACGACCCCGACACCGTCACCGACTACCACACCACCAGCGATCACCTGAAGACCGACGCACTGCCGCCGAAGGAATCGCTCGAACTCCTCGCTCAAATCGCCAAGGACCTTTCGTGACCCACGATCTCGCACCTCACCACCCAGTGTCCGATTCCGACAGCATCGTCACGGCAGAAGAGAAGAACTCCCTCGATCCGGCCTGGGTCAAGGACCAGCTCGAACGCGCGACGTGGCTGACAGCAAGCACAGGCGGGAGCAACTGCCTCCGGGTCGCGTTTCTTGACCGTGGGCTCGTCAGCACCGGCGACTCGCTGAATCCTGACCGGGCTCCCCTTCTCTTCGCAGCAGGCGAGTGGGACGACTTTCTTGCGGGCGCCAAGGCGGGACGGTTTGATCGTCCCTGACCCCACAACGCCGGGCATGTCGACTCGGCATCGGGGTGGCGCGAGTGTCAGCGCTCCAGGCCAACGCCATGAATGGCTGGGTACTGGTTTGCCAAGTCCCGCTGATCAGCGGGCTTCTGATGTGATTTCCCGGCAGTAGAAATGCGTACCGACTGTATCGTTGCTCGCCGCCTACGGGCTGGCCGTTCAGTGGGGGAGGTGTCCAAGTGCTGCGTATTGCCCAGCTCTGCCAGCGACGTGGTTGGACAAGGTATCTGATGTTCGACATCGAACTGAGTAGAGCCCGGAAGCTCGCTGCGCAGGGGGACGACAACCGGGACCTGCTGTTCGTGACGGTGTCGCGTCGGACCTTCTACCGTTGGATGGGTGACGGCGACCGGCATGAGCCGAAGCCGGAGACCGTGCGCGTATTGATGTACATGTTCGACATGCTCGATGAGCCGCCGATGGCCCTGTTTGAGGAAGTCGGGGACGTGCCTCTTGGCGCGGCTCCAAGCCCCTTCGATGCGAGTGCCCTGCTGGGCATCGGATCGGCGCCTTCGGCTGTGGACCCGGCGCTCCTGGCCCTGGCCGCAGGCCAGATCACCGAAATCGTGGAGCACTACGAGATGCTCGGGCCTCAGCAGTTGGCGCGTGAGGCACTGCTTCTTCGGTCCGTGCTTCACGTGCTTCTCAGCGGACGTCAGACGCTGCGCCAGCGCGAGCGCACGATGCAGTTATGCGGACAGGTCTCGGCCCTGCTCGGGTATATGTCGGTCAACTCCGGCCAGCCGCGAACAGCTGAGGGCTACCTCGCCGAAGCCATGGGCGTGGCGGTGGAGATCGAGGACACCGCGCTCCAGATGTGGGTGCTCGGCACGCAGTCGTTCAGCCTTTACTACCAGCAGGATTACAAGAAGGCGGACGAGGCGGCGCGGATGGCGGTCGAGCTGGACCCGAGCAGCCCGCTGGCGATTCGTCCGCTCATCAACGGGCGAGCCCGCGCGCTCGCCCGCCTCGGGGTGAAGCGAGAGGCCGAGTACGTGATCGGCGCCGGACTGGCCCTTGCCGGACGCGCGGACGATCTGCCGGAGGGCGTGAGTTCCTGCATCTCATTGGGCGCGTACTCGCCTGCCCGTACGCTCGCCAACGCGATTACAGCGCACCTTTCCCTCGGCGACACTTCGAAGGTGTTCTCCCTGGCCAAGGAGATCGAGCCGATGGTCGTTTCCTCTGAGTCGGTCTGGACGCGAGCCCTGGTGGGCCTCGACCTCGCAACCGCGCACCTCCAGGGCAACCGCCCCGACATCGAGCAGGCCATGGCGCTGGGCACCACTGCGATCGAAGCCGGCGGGATGCCCCCGATTCGCTCGGTCCACCAGCGAGGTGGCGAGCTGCTGCGACAAGCTGGTGCCTGGCGCGGCGAGGCCGGGGTGCGGGAGTATGCGGAGCGGCTGCGTTCCTGGGAGGCAAGTCCTCTCGTGGCCCCGCTCGTGGCGAGCGCGACGACCTAGCAAGGAGTTCTGGCACGTGCTTCTGACCGACAGCCGGGCGTTCCCGGCCGAGCCTCCCGCCGACCTGGACAGCCCGGAAGCGATCACCGCACACGACCAGTCGGTGTTCGACGCGACCGCGACCATGAAGAATCATTGGGACCGGGCGGGCTGGAGCTCGGAGCGACGTGCGTTGTACTGGTTCCTGACCTTCCCGGATAATTCCGCTCTGATCGGAGCTGCCCGCGCGTGCCAGGACGGGCTCGACGGGCTCGGCCTGGACCTGGTCCCGGCGGGCGGTCTGCACGTCACCGTGGTACGGATCGGCGAATCCGCGGACACCCCTCCGGAGGTGCTGGCGGAGCTGGTTCGGCGGGTCGGGCAGCTCGGGTTGAAGCGCTTCGAGATCGCGGCGCATCCGCTTGCCGGCTCCCAGGGGGCGGTCCGTTTCACCCTGGCGCCATGGCGGCCCCTGGTGAGACTTCACGCAGCACTGGCTGCCTGCGGGCAGGAAGCCGGGGTACCAGGCGGCCGACAGACCTCCTCGTTCCGGCCGCACCTGAGCATCGCCTACAACCCTTCGATCCGGCCGGCTCAGCCGATCATCGACCAGGTCTCGCGACTCCGGGAGATCCCGCCGATCCCGCTGGAGATCACCGGGGTGGACCTCGTGGAGCTGCGCCGGGAGGCACGTGAATACCGGTGGGAGGTTCTCCACCGCCTCGAACTTCAGTAGGCGGCGGATTCGGCACGGGATTCGCATGTCAAGCTGAGGTTCCACCCGTCACTGGATCTTGGCAAGGTCCAGGGTGTGGTGGTGCAGCTGTGCCCGTACCGAGGCATAGACGCTGTCGGCGAGTTCGATGTCGGACTCGCCGAACGCGTACAAGTTGGTGAAGTTCTGGACGATATGCTCGTGGTTGCCGAAGCCGGCGACTACAACCGTGTTCGGGCTCTGCTCGATGCAGTATCGCAGGGCGATCGCCGCCTCACCGCCCGGAAGATGCGAGACATGGTCGCGGAGCGGCCGTAGTCCTCGGCGGAGGGCAGCCCACGCGGATGCGGGAAGCTTAGGCATCGGCGAGATGCGTCGGCGGGTGTCAGCGAGAGTGCCTCTGGCCAGGGGAGCACAGAGAAGGAGCCCGACCTTTCGCCGCCGGGTGAAGGTGAAGAGATCCTCCCCTTGAACGATGACGAGCTGCTGCAGCGGGTTGAAGCGGGTCAGGACGACATCCGGTTGAACGACCTCGAAGACTTCCGCGAACCGCTGCGTCTGATCGGCTCCGGTTGTCCGGCTCGGATGGGGGCCGCGCAGTCCCACGGCGCCAATGACCCCCATACGCCGGAACGCCGCCAGGGCCTCGGCTGCCTCGTGGAGGTAGCGGTCGTCCGGCCCGAAGTCGAGACTCGGCAGAACGTAGAGCGCGACGTGGTCGTCCCGGAGGTTGTCCAGGGTCTGCTCCAGCTGGTGACGCACGTGAGGTGATGCGTACGGGTGGGGTGCGGTTCCGGCATTCTGGATCTTGGTGACGATTTGGAGTCCGACGCCTCGGTGCTCACCGATCAGCTGACCGAGAATTCGCTCGGCGTGGCCTTGGCCGTAGGTGTCGCCCGTGACGAAGAGAGTCGCGCCGGCCTCTACGGCGGCACGAAGTGCGCCGAGCGTCTCGCGGTCCTGCCGCAGGCCGCCGATGCCGGTCGAACGGCATCCGACGCCAAGTGGGTGGGCTTGGATCGTCCTGCTCAGATGGCGTGCAGCCGGGCTGGACAAGGTCACCGAGCCACGTCCTTCTCCGGGCTGAACAGTGCGGTGACGACCGTGCCTCCGGGGACCAGCTCGACGCACCATGCGGTCGCGCAGTGGTCCACCAATGCCAGCCCTCGCCCGCCTTCGGCCAGTTGGCCGGTAGAGCCCGAGCAAATCGGATCGTGAAGGACGGATGCTCGGTGGGTGATGGTGTCCGCCCCGTTCATCGCGTCCCTCACCGCGATAGTGATCCCGCTCGGGTACCAGCGGATCGTCAGTTCCTCCGCACCACCCGCATGGTTGATCGCATTGGCCACGACCTCGGTAGCGACCAGAACGGCGTCGTCGAGTTGCGAGGCAGGAACCCATCCGGAGACGACTTGCTTCACCATGGTCCTGGCGTAGGAGCACGGCGAGACGTGTGTGTTCAGCAAGGTTCGACGTTCGCCGATGAGATCGCCGAGTCGGAACTGCCCAAGCGTGGTGGAGGCTGCGAAGCCCATCGGCGCCTTCCTGCAACGTAGCCGTCGGATGCAGGTGGTCCTGCTCGCCCTCTCACCATCAGGCAACGCGGGCGGCAAACCAGTGCCAAGCCAGTGCCAAGCCGACGCCGACACCCACGAGCGGTGAGATGTCGTCACCAGAACATGGGCAATCCGTCCTGAAAAGAACTGGCCCTGAGCACAGACGGCGAGGGACCAGCGAACCCGGCACTGCCATGGCACTGCCATGGCACTGCCATGGCACTGGTTTGCCGTCTGGCCTACCCCAGAGTGGAATCCCTGGCCCCAATGAGGTCGTGGAAGCGCCCTCCGAGGCCGTCCGCGACTGTCACAGGGGCAGCCCGAACAACGGTCGCGACCGGGTCGTAGCCGGCACCGTCACCACCGTCCCTCACCATCCGGCAAAGGAGTACTTGTGCAGCCACATCCACAGTCGCTTTCCCTCAGCGATTTAGTGACCGCGACCACAGGTGCTGTCGCCGCCATCCACGTCAGTCCGGAGGGCCTGGTCATGGAGACCTCGCCCGGGATCGCCCGCGACGATGCCGACGGGTGGGCCGCCGCAATGGCCGCGTTGGGCACCGTGAGCGCCGCGAGCGTCGGCATCGTCGGCGACCTCACCGCCGGTGGGTACCCGTGGGGGCACAGCATCATCGAGGACCGGGTCGGCCAGACCCTCGTCCTGGTCGGTGCTCCCGATCAGTCGATGATCGCCGTGGTCGGCGCCAAGGGCGCGGACCTGGGGGAGATCGTCGGCCGGATGATCGAACTCGCGGACCGGGGCCTCCTCCTGCCGGTGACGGCGTGAACGCCTCACCGACTCTCCCGCTTCCCGATGTTCTGGCGGCCCCGCACTTCCCGGATCCAGCGAGTCCTGGGATGGCCGGTCTCGCCTGCTACCTCGCTCGGCGCGGGGCCCGAGTGACGGTAGCGCCGTTGCAGGACGACCGTTACGGCGAGATGATTCGGCGACTCGAGCGCGCCGGTTCCCTCGTGCAACCCGCGGACCCGCGCACCACGACGCTGGTCTGGGGCGGGCACGACGCGGCGGTACCGGAAATCCTGGAGGTCGCGACCGGCCGGTGCCTGCCGACGGTGAGCCACTCCCGGGCCATCGAGCTGCTGGCCGCCACGATGCCGGCGGTCGTCGCGGTCGTCGGCAGCCACTCCACCACGATGGTCGCCGCTGCCCTGACCTGCGCGCTGACCGTTCGTGACCCGGGCTGGATCCTCACCGCCTCCCCGCAGGGTGACGCGCCCGGCTACGACGGCGGCGGCGAGGTTCTGGTGGTGGACCTGTGCCCGGACCTCGCCCTTCACGACGCTGTGCCGCCCGGTCAACGACACCGCGCCTTGGGCTCCGGTGTGCACCCGGCAGTCACGGTGGTCACCGCCGCGGACGCCGCGCCCCCGCAGCACTTCTCGCGCGAGGAGGCGCTCGACGAGATCGAGGCCCTCGCCCGCCGCAGCGGGAGCGTGGTGGTGTGGTCCGAACAGCCGGGCTGCGCGGAGCTGGTGGAGCGGCTTCGCCGCAGGCCGGGCCCGCGGGTGGTGACAGTCGGGCGGGGCCCGGGCGTGGACGTGGCGGTCCTCGGGCTGCTGTGGAGCGGGGAGGACCACCGCCTCACGATCGAGGCCGCAGGTGAACGGTCCACCGTCACGGTGCCCGTCGCGGGCACGAAAGCAGCGCTCGGCGTCGCGAGCGCGTTCGCGGCCGGCTGGGCGCTCGGTGTGTCCGGTGCCGACCTCGCCGACGGCCTGGCCGTCTTCACCGGGGTCGAGCGCTCGCTGACCCGGTTGGGCGCGGCCGGCGGGATCACCGTGATGGAGTCCGTCGCACAGCACCCCGAGGAGATCGCCGCCGACCTCCAGGGCGCCCGAATGCTCACCGAAGGCGCGGTGGTCGCCGTGGTCGAGCCGGTCGGCCACCTACGCACCGCCGCGCTCGCCAGCCGGATCGTCCAGGCCCTGAACGGCGCCGATCACACTGTGCTGCTACCCGTCCTGTCCACCCAGGTCCGCGCCGCGCGCCACTCCGACGGCGCCGAGGCCCTCGCGCACGCCGACCGGCGGGGCACGCTCGTGATCCCCGAGACCGGACCGGGCCCGACGGGCGCCGAGGACGCGGCCGTGGACCTGGCCGTCTCCCTGCTCCGGACCGCAGATCTGGTCCTGACCGTCGGCCCCGACGCCGCCCGCCGCATCGGCCCCCGACTCCTGGCCGCGCTCGATCGGCCCCGGCCCGCCCAGTAGCGGCCCCGCTCCGCCAACTGGCCACCCCTGCCCGCACCCCGCCACAAGGAACTTCGCCATGCGTGTCTCCGTGCCCGAATCCGTGCCCGAGCGGCCCGACCTGTCCACGGCCGAGGTCCTGCTGCTGCGCCAGGTGGCCGGCGGCCATCTGATCGCGGCGGTCAGCCGCGCCACCGGTATCCCCGAGCCGGACGTCACCAGGTCCGTCGACGCACTTCTCGACAGGCTCGGCACGCGGCACCGCCACCGGGCCGCCGCCCTCGGCGTGGGCTGGGGTTGGGTGGGAAGGACGGACGTGCCCGTGTTGAACCCGAGCGGCAAGGCGCTGTCCGCCCGGCCGCGAGAGGTCCTGACGGGCCTGGTCGCCGGGGAGGCGACGGAGGAGACCGCGGCCCGGCTGGGCCTGGCGGAGGCCACCGTGCGGTCCTACGTGCAGACGATCCGGGTCACCCTCGGAGTGCGCTCCCGGCCGCAGGCGGCCGCCCGCGGCCTGCTCGCGGGGATCGTGCCGATGAGCGCCCTGGGCGAGGGCTGGCCGGACATCACGCTCGGCGCGGTCACGGCCGCCGCAACCGACGCGCGGCTGGCCGGTGCGAGGTGAGGTCCGGCCCCGGGGTCTGGGCGGCACTGGTCGGCGGGGCGGCGTGCGTACTGCTCGTGCTCGCGGCCGGTGCGGCGACGGACGCGGCGCTGCGGTACGGAAACGCCGGACAGGGCCAGGTGATACTGGCCGGCGCCACCTACATTTCCGGCCTGGGCCTGCTACTGGCCGCCCTGCTGCTCGGGCCCCGGGGTGGGCGAGGGGGCACGCGGTGAACCCCCATTCCGTCGAGGGCGCGCTGACCGCACTGCAGACCGCCGTCCTGGACCGGGTCGGCGTCGGGATGAGCAACCGCCAGATCGCCGCCGAACTCGCGCTGGGGCCCGACACTGTCAAGCGACACCTGGCGCAGGCGGCCGTACGCCTAAACACGCGGGGCAGGGTCCATTCGTTCGCGCGGGCCTGGCAGGCGGGCCAGGTCCCGCACGGCCGGCCGGTGGCCGAGGCACCCGGCACGGGCAAGGAGCAGACGCTGATCCTGCGGATCTGGGCGTCCGGTGGCGGTCAGGGCGACGTCGCCCGAGCCCTGCATGTCTCGCGCTCCACCGCTGGCCGCCGCGAGCAGGACGTACTCGCGCTCTTCGCCACCCGTCACCGCGCGGTCGCCGTACGCGGCGCGCTGGAGCACGGGCTGATCACCCCGGACGGCGCGAGCCTCGACGTCCTGTGCACCAAACCCACAGCGACCGAATCGAGCCAGGGGCGAACCTACCCACTCCACGATGAGGAGACGACCGATGCCCAGCCCCCCGTAGGCCGTCCGGATCCGGACGCCGCGAGCCGCTTCGAGGAGGTCCTGCGCCGCGCGTCGGGCATGGTCGTGCACCTGGGCACCCTGGCCGGACTGCCGCCCGCGCCGGCCTGCGGGAGAGGACGCGGTGATGAGCGACCCGCTGCCCGTCCGCACGCCGGCCGGGCCCTGGCCGCCGCCCCGGCCGAGCGCACCACCAGCGCCGACGCCACCAGTTCACCCTCACCGCCACGCCGCCGACCACCGTTCCTTCCGCCCGCTCCTCGCAAGGACGCCCATGCATCGCACCGCCCCCGGGATCGAGGACGCCGTCCTGCCCGCAGCCGCCCCTTCCCTCCCTGCCCGGCGTCCGCGTGCGTTCGCCGGCGTGACCTTGTGGCCGGACCAGGACGAGGCGGTCGACAAGGCCACCGCCGCGCTGAACACCACTCCACAGGTCGTCGTCCTGATGGCCTGCGGGTCCGGGAAGACCGTGGTCGCGGGCGCCATCGCGCAGGAGGTCCTCCCCCGCACCGGCAGTGTGCTGATCGCCGTTCCCACGCTGGACCTGGTCAGCCAGACCCTCGACCAATGGGCCAGCGCCTTCGGCCCCGATGCCCTCGGCGAGGTGATCGCGATCTGCTCGGACCGGCGGGTCCTCGGTGACGCCTCCGCCAGTCGTGGTGCCCGGGTCGTCAGCGATCCTCGGGAGCTTGGCGACCTCAGGGCGACGGGGCGACGGATCACCGTGATCTGCACCTACCAGAGCCTGCACATCGTGATCGCCGCCCACCAGTCCGGCGCCGGTGTCTGGGACCTCGTCATCGCCGACGAGCTGCACCGCTCGGACAGCAACACCTGGGCGCGGATCCACAATGATGGGCTCGTTCCGGCCCGGCTCCGGGTATCTCTGACGGCGACCCTCAGGGACCTCGTCGGCACCGACGGCATACCGGTCCGGCCCGACCGGTTCGGGCCCGTCGTCCACCGGCTGTCCGTGGGCGAGGCCATCGAGCGGGGCCGGCTCGCCGACTACGAGCTGGTCATCGCCGACGCCTCCGCCCGGGCCGTCGCCGACCTCGTCCGCCAGGGCACCTTCCTGACGGTGGGCCCCATGCACGTCGAGGCCGGTGTCGTGGCGAAAGCCATCGCGGTCCTGCGCGCGGCCGCGGAGCGCGGCTCCCGCCGCATGATCACCTACCACTCGACGGTCGCGGCGGCCCGCGCCTTCGCCCAACTCCTGCAACACCTGGTCGCCCACCTGCCGTCCGAGCACCGGCCCGCCTCGCTGTGGACCGGACACGTCCACGGCCGGCAGGACCGTGCCGTGCGCCGCCGGATCCTCGACCGCTTCCGGTCGAGCACCGAGGGCCTCGCGGTCCTCACCAACTCCCGGCTCCTGATCGAGGGATTCGACTGCCCGGAGACCGACGCCGTCGCCATCGTCGACCCGCGCCGTTCGAAGATCGAGGTCACCCAGATCGCCGGACGGGCCCTGCGCCGGGGTGACCGGAGCCGCGAGAAGGTCGCGGCCATTATCGTCCCGGCCATCACCGCAGCGAACGCCGGTGAGGACAGCGGGTTCGACACCGTCCTGGCCACCGTCGAGGCCATGGCCGCCATGGACGAGCGGCTCTACCGCCACCTCACCCGCATGCGACGCGCCCGCGACCGCCCCGCCCGACCGGCCCAGCCATCGGGGCTGCCCAAGTGGATCTCCTTCAGCGGGGCCGGCGAGATCTCCGTCGGCTTTATCGAAGCGATCACCACCAGGGCCGTGCTGTCCACCGGTTCCCGCCGGGAGCGGCACCTGGCGGACCTGAGGGCCTTTCGCGCCAGGACCGGACACCTGCGCGTCGCGCGGGACTGGATCGGCCCCAGCGGGGAGAGGACCGGGCAGTGGCTGAACAATGCCAAGTACCGGTACCGCCAGAACTCCCTGCCCGCCTCCGTCGTATGCCGGCTCGAAGACCTCGGTGTCGTCTGGCACACCGGGGACGCCGAATGGAAGCAGTTCCTCCAGGACCTGACCGACTACAAGGCCGCGCACGGCAATCTCCTGGTGCCCAGCCGATACGTCACGCCCGGCGGTCGGCCCCTCGGCTCCCAGGTCCGTGTCAGGCGAAGGCGGGGCGACTTCCTCAGCGCCGACCAGCGCCGCGAACTGGACGCCCTCGGATTCGTGGCCGACGTCGCGGAGGAGCGCTTTCTGGGCAACATCGCGCTGCTGAGGGAGTTCGTGGAGGAGAACGGCCATGCCCGCGTACCGCCATCGGACCGAGGCGGTGACCGCGATCGCCTCGGGAACTGGCTGAAGAACTGCCGAAGGAACGCTCGCCAGGGACGGCTGCCGCTGTGGCAGCACACCGAACTGACGGCATGCGGCGTCGAACTTCCCCTGCATCCCGACAGCACGACCGACCCGCAGCACGAGTAACGCCGACACCTTCATCGCCGGGGTGGAGAAGCACCGCACCTTCGGCCTCCGGCTCCCCAGTCGCGCCTGCACCGCCCTGGAGGAGTGAAGACGCAGGAAGACCGCGGCCAGCCGGTCGTGGTCACAGGCCCCAAGGCCGAATCCGAAGGGGGGAAAGACGAGTGACCTGCGCCAGCTACTCAGGCTGCTATCTCCGCCCGCAGGCGGGTGAGGGTGCCCAGCGCCTGCTCGTGGACATCCGGGAGTCCGCTACTGGCCCGGATAACTCGCTGAACTTGGTGAGGCAGCCGATGAAGCTCGGCTCCGTCCAGAGCAGCGTGCATCTGCTCGCCGGCCGCGTCCCGGTCGCCGCGTCGGAGCAGGATCTGGCCCGCGGTGATCGCGGAGATGATGCGCCACTGCGGGCTGGTCTGGAACCCCGGCGCGGGGGCGCGTTCCAGGAGTTCGACGGCGCGGGGAACGCGGCCGGTGGCGGCGAGGCCGCGCACTTGGACCTCGTGGAGGGTGAACTCGGAGAACAGCGGAGTGGCGTTGGCGGTGTCGAGCAGGCGTCGGCTCTCGACGACGGCGTCGTCGAAGACCGTTGTGGCGCCGGCTGTCCCGGCGGCGCGGGCGAGGAGGATAACGGACGCGGCGCGCTCGTCAGGGGTGCGGGAGAGGTCTCGGGCGCGGCCGAGGCGTTCCAGGGCGGCGTGGTGCAGGCCGGCCTTGCGCAGTTCGTTGCCGTGGTGGCGCAGGGCGTGGGCGTGCAGGGCCCGGTCGTCGAGGCGGCGGGCAATGGCGACGCCCTTGCCGGTCCAGCGCGCCGCGGTGGCGAGGCGCTCCTCGGGCAGGACGTGGCCGAGGGCGACGCCGAGGCCGACGCGAGCGCGAGCGAGCAGACGCAGGACGTCGGTGTCGGTGTGGCCGTCGGCGGCGCGGGCTTCGAGGCGGACAACCAGGGGCCAGAGTTCGTCGACGGCGGCGGCGGCCTGTCCGGCCTGGCGGGCGATCTCGGCCAGGCGCAGGACGCTCTCACCGAACTGGATCATGGCGTGGTGGTCTCCGTCGGCGTCGTCGGTGATGCCGAAGACGTGGGGCGGCAGGCCGAGGCTCTGGGCGATGTGCCGCAGCGCGCCGATGTCGGTGATGGTCCGGTTTCCGTTCTCCACGCGGGAGATGTAGCTGGTGGAGTAGCCGAGGAGGGTGCCGAGTTCCTCCTGCGGAAGCTGGTTGAGCTGCCGGTAGAAAGTGAGGATCTCGGGCAGGCTGCGGCGGCGCAGAATGTCCTGGGCCCGGGGGGTCGTCCAGTGCCAGCGGATGCCGCCGTGCGGGTCGCGGCGTGTCACCGGTCAGGCCCGGCCCTGCAGTTCGTACCAGCGGGCGACGGAGTCCTTGTAGCCCTGGGGCATGACCAGGTGGGGCACCTCGTCGCGGTGGAAGAGCGCGGCTTCCTTGTGCTCGTGGCTGACTGCCGGCGGCCGGTGGGCGTCGGTGGCCGTGCAGCCGTAGGTGACGATGAAGACCTTCCGGCCGGGGATGGGCTCGTACATCCACACGTCCAGCAATGGGCCGGCGGTGGCCGTCCAGCCGCTCTCCTCGCGGATCTCGGTCTCCACCCGCTGTTCCGGTGTCTCGGCGCCTTCCAGCTTTCCGCCGGGCAGCTCCCACTCGGCCCGTTCGTTCTTCAACAGCAGCACTCGCCCCTGCGGGTCGAGGACCACGCCCTTGATCGAGATCGGGAAGGCCGGCGGCACATAGGGCTGTTCAGTCATCTCTACTTCCACGGCGCACGGACGGGCACGGGCCCGACGAACGTAGCAGCCGAACGCCGCCAAACGCTCTCACGGTGCAGTGATCGATCTTTGACAATTTGTCACTTCACTCGGGGCGGGTGCGCCCGCCACAGTGTGTCCTCTCCCATCCGCCCGTTCTCACAAGGGGGATCCTCCATGCCGTCTTCCGGTACCGCACTGCCCGCCGCAGGCGAAGAGTTCACCCTCGGCGCGCTGGGTGGTGACGGGTTGGAACGGGCCGCAGCCGTGCTACGCGAGCGCGGCCTGGTGCGGCTCTCTCGCCTCGGCGGTCGCAGCGATGTGCTCGACACGGCGGCGCTGCTGATGTCCGCGCGGTGGCAGCACCGCGACGCCGATCCGGACGGATTGACCGTCATTCGCGACACCGGCCGGCACGAGGGCCGGACGGGCTTCGCCGGCCTCGGACGCGGCGACCTCGCGCTGCACACCGAGTGTGCCCAGCTGCCCCAACCGCCTCGGCTGATGCTGCTGGCCTGTGCGCGGGCGGCCGAGGAGGGCGGCGAGAGCCTGGTGGTGGACGGCCGAAGTGTCCTCGCCGAACTGGCGGCCTCCCACCCGACCGCGCTGGAGGCCCTCTCTGGGCCGCGGGCCGCGTACTTCGGCGGATCGGACGGCCACTTCGCCCCCGTCCTGGAGCACCTGCCCGACGGGCGATGGCGCCTGCGGCTGCGCCAGGACGAGCTGGCCCGGTTCTCGCCCGAGGCCGAGGCCCACCTGCCCGCGTTGCGCCGAGCCGTCGAGCGCCACACCACCCGCCTGCGCCTGGCCTGCGGGCAGGGCCTCGTGCTGGACAACCACCGCGTCCTGCACGGACGCACCCGCTTCACCGGGGAGCGGCTGCTGCTGCGGGCACTCGGACAGCCGCACCCCTCTCTCGGCCTGGCCGCCGGATTCCCGGCCCCGTGGCCCGCCCCCGGCCCGGCAGGCACCGCACCCCCGGTGGACCGCGGCTGACCGCGGCTGCATCCGGGCGGCCACTTGCCCCCATGTCTTCCGGGGCGGATCCGACGGTCCGCCCCGGACTCACCGACTCCTGGTGATGCGAGGCGCATCCCGCGCTCTGCCGCCAGGTCCCGCAAGGGAAGTCCCCACAGGAGGAACACATGGCCCAGAAGATCACCGCCGAGACCAAGGCCGCCCCGGTCACCGTCAACGACGAGTTCGACCTCGACGTCCGCACCGTCGAGACCACCGACGCGGCCAGCCTGCAGGTCCTGACCGACGACGGCTGCGGCAGCACCTGCGGCGCCTGCACCACCGGCGTGCACTGACCCGCCCGGCCGGTGCCCCGGGGGAAGCACCCCGGGGCACCGGCCGCCACCCCGACCCGATCCGCCCCGACCCCGAGGTCCGCCACCCATGCGCCCAACCGCTTCCTACCGCGCCGCCGGCGTGGCTCTCGTGCGTGCCGTCGCGGACCCCGTCCCTGCGGTGCCTGCCTGGCCGGACCTCGACGAGGCGGGCCAGGCCGACCGTCAGCTGCAGTGGCTGCGCGAGGTGTGGGCGGAGCCGAGCCTCGCCGAGGCCCTCGAACAGGCCAGCCCTGTCCTCGCCCAGCAGGTCCGGCAGCTCACCGCCGCCGACGGCCCCGAGCCCCGCAAGGTGCGGCACGCGGCACTCTCCACCGCCCGCTACGTGCTGCGCGCGACAGGCCGCCCCACTCCGTTCGGCTACTTCGCCGGCGTGCAGGGCGCCTCCTTCGCCCCGGTGTCCGCCCTGCGCTGGGGGCGCGGACACCGCGCCACCCGTACAGCCTCGGCCGCGCGGCTCGACGAGGCGGTCAAGCAGTTGGAGCGCCTCCCCGGTCTGCTGGACCTCCTCGACGTGGTCGCGAACAACACCGTCCAGGTCCGCGGCGAGCGCCTCGTCGTTCCGCACCGCCCGCTCGCCCGCCCCGGCCTCGGCACGGCCGCCGCCGAGACGACCCTGCGCCGCACCCGCCCCGTCGCCCTCGCTGCGGAGACCGGCCGCGCCCCGGTCCGCTTCCGCGACCTCGCCGAGAAGGTCCGCGCCGAGTTCCCCACCGCGACCGCCGAACAGGTCACGAACGTCCTGACCGAACTCGTCACCCACCGCGCACTGATCACCAGCCTGCACGCGCCGTCCACCGACCCCGCCCCCGTCACTCACCTGCACACCACCGTGCAGGGCGTGGGGGCCGCCGAACTGCCGGGCGTCGCCGAGATCCTGGACAACCTGCGCACCGCCGGCACCGACCCCGCGGGGGCGACCGTCGACCTGCGACTGGACGCCGACGTCGTCCTCCCGCAGGCCGTGGCCGACGAGGCTGCCCACGCCGCCCTCCTCCTGACCCGGCTCAGCCCGGCTCCCAAGGGAACAGCCGCGTGGCGGGCCTACCATCAGCGCTTCTACGAGCGGTACGGCCGGGGCACGCTGGTGCCGCTGCTCGACGTGGTGGCGGACAGCGGGATCGGCTGGCCCGACGGCTACCCGGGTGCCCGGCCCGCCGACCGCCCGCGGTTCGACGAACGCGACGAACTGCTCGCCGCCCTCTCCCAGCGCGCGGCGCTCGACGCCGAGCACGAGGTCGTCCTCGACGACGCCCTGCTCGCCTCGCTCGACCTCGCCGGGGACGAGCCGCGGCTGCCCCCGCACCTGGAGATCATCGCCCGCATCCACGCCCGCACCCGGGAAGACCTCGACCGAGGAGCCTTCCACCTGGAGGCCGTCACCGCGTCCCGCGCGGCCGGCGTCTCCGTCGGCCGCTTCCTCCACCTCCTCGAACCCGCACACCGGGCCGCGTTCACCGGCCTGATGACCAGCCTGCCGACGATGGACGAGCACGCCGTCACCGCGCAGCTCTCGTACCCGCCGCTGGACGGGGCGAGCGGGCACGTCGCCCGCAGCATCGCCACCGGTCAGCTGGTGATCGCCCTCGCCGAGCACCGCCCATCCGCAGACGGCGTCCTCGGTCCCGAGGACCTGGCGGTGGGCTGCGACGGGCGGCGCATGTACCTGGCCGCGCCGGCGCTCGGGGTGCGGATCGAGGCCGCCGCCACCCACGCCCTGAACCTGCGAACCCACACCCCGCCGCTGGCCCGGCTGATCACCGAGCTGTCCCGCGCCCACACCGCGCAGGTCACCCGCTTCTCCTGGGGCGCCCTCGGCGCGCTGCCGTTCCGGCCCCGGCTTCGGCACGGCCGCGTCATCGTCTCCGCGGCCTCCTGGCGCCTGACCTCTGCCGAACTCCCGGCCACGACCGCCGGGTTCGCCGAGTGGGACAGGATGCTCTCGGGGTGGCTGGCTCGGCGCCGTGTCGCTCGGCACGTCACGCTGGCCGCCGACAGCCAGGGCCTGCCCCTGGACCTCGACCACCCCGGTCACCGCGTCCTGCTGCGCGAGCACCTTCGCTCCGCCCCGCACGCCGTCCTCGTCGAGGCCCCAGAGCCGGCCGACCTCGGCTGGGCCGGCGGCCGGGCCCACGAGATCGCCATTCCGGTGACGGCCACCCGGGCCCCTGCCTGGCCGCGCCTGCCCATGCCCACACCGGCCAGGATCCTGCGACGCGGCCACGGCGACGCCCCCGCCACCTCCCCGGTGCTCCTCGCCTCCCTCTACGGCGACCTGGAACGCCAGGACACCGTCCTCGCCCGCCACCTGCCCGACCTGCTGGAACGCCTCGGCAACCCGAGGTGGTGGTTCGTCCGCTTCCGCGACCCGCGCCAGCACCTGCGGCTGCGCATCGCACTGCCCACCCCGGACGCCTTCGGCCCCGCCGCCACCGTGATCAGCGGCTGGGCCGCCGAACTCCACCACGCCGGGCTGCTGTCCGAGGTCGTGTACCCGACCTCCTACGCGGAGACCGGCCGGTGGGGCGAAGGCCCGGCCTGGGCCGCCGCCGAGCAGGTCTTCCGCGCCGACTCGGCCGCCGTCCTCGCCCACCTGACCCGGATCGCGCTCCCCGGACGCGAGGCCCTGCTGGCCGCCCACGCGGTCGCCATCGCGGCCCGTTTCACCGGATCGGCAACCGCTGGGCTGCGCTGGCTGATCGCCAATGTCCCCTCCAAGCCCCCGGCGCCCGTCGCCCGGCCGGTGTTCGCCGAGGCGGTCCGCCTCGCGGATCCGGCCGGCGACTGGGCCGCGCTGCGCGCCGAGCCCGGCGGCGCCGCGGTCGTCGACGCCTGGGCCCCACGCGATGACGCACTGGACGCCTACCGCCGTCACTTCCCCGGGCCGTACACCCACGGTGTGGCGGCGGACGACGTGCTCGGCTCCCTGCTGCACTGCAGCTTCGTCCGGGCGCATCGCATCGACTTCGACGACGAGGCCCGAGTCCTGTACCTGGCCCGCGCTGCCGCCCTCGCCCGCCTCTCCCGGGACGGTGACCTGTGAACGCCCCGCACCCCGCCCTTCGGCTGTCCGACCGGATCGCCGAACTGCTCACCGACCCGGCAGCTGCCCCCGTGGCCTGGTCGTCGCGCCCGCAGTGGCGCCAGTCCCTCGCGCACGGCGCCCCGGGCATCGCCCTACTGCACATCGAGCGCGCCGCCACCGGACTGGGCCCGTGGGAACCGGTACGCGCCTGGCTGTCGATCGCCGCCAGTACCGCGGTCACCAGCGGGACGGACAGCTACCTCTACTACGGCGCCCCGGCGCTCGCCCACGCCCTCACCTGCGCCGCCCAGGCCCGCCCCGGCACCTACCAGCGTGCCCTCGACCATCTCGACCAGGTCGTGGCCGCCGACGCGTTGCGCCGCTGCGATCAGGCCGAGGCCCGGACTGCACGGGGCGACCTGCCGACACTCGCCGAGTTCGACACGATCCGGGGGCTGACCGGCATCGGCTCGGTCCTGCTTCGCCGGGCCCCCGACGGGGAGCCGATCCGGCGGATCCTGACCTGCCTGGTCCGCCTGACCGAGGACGTCAAGCACGACGGGGAGGTCCTGCCCGGATGGTGGACCCTTGACGGCCCGTCCGGCGAGCGGGACGAGCGGTTCCCCGGCGGGCACGCCAACAACGGCCTCGCGCACGGGATCGCCGGGCCGCTCGCGCTCCTCGCCCTCGCGCTTCGGCGTGGCATCGAGGTCGACGGCCAGCGCGAGGCGCTCCGCACCGTCCTGGCCTGGCTGGAGCGCTGGCGCGACGGCCACGCCTGGCCGTACTGGATCACCCCCGCGCACTTGTCCGGCCCGGACCGCAGACCGCTCGCGCCGCAGCGGCCGGGCTGGTGCTACGGCACCGCCGGCCTCGCCCGCGCCCAGCAGCTCGCCGCCCTGGCCCTCGCCGACCCGCACCTGCGAAACGACGCCGAGAGCACGCTGGCCACCGCGCTGGTGGACCCGAAAGCTCTCGCCGCGACCACCGACCTGTCCGCCTGCCACGGCTACGCCGGGCTCGCCCACATCGCCCACCGCACCGCCGCCGACGCCACCCCGCGCAACGCCGGCCGGCTTCGCTCGGCCGCCGCCCTGCTCCTGGACACCACCCACCCGCCGCACGCCGACCCCGACGAGCAGGCCCACCGCCTCCTGGCGACCGCAGGTCCGGCCTTCCTGGAAGGCGCCGCCGGGACCGCCCTGGCCCTGCTCGCCCCCGCCACCGACAGCACCCCCGCGACCCGCTGGGACGCCTGCCTGCTCACCTCCTGACCACCCGACCGAGGACCGATCCGATGACCACCGGCTGGATCCAGCACGACCTCGCCTTCGCCGAACCCGCCACCGTCGAACCAACCGCCGCCCACCACCTGGCCCCCGTGCTCGCCTTCGCCCAGGACAACGGCGACCTGGACGGCTGGTGGTACATGCGCAAGAAGGGGCTGCGACTGCGCTACCGGGCCGCCGCCCCCGTGCCCGTCCTCACCTCCCTGCTGGACACCCTCGCCGAGGAGGGCCTCGTCACGGGCTGGGCCACCGTGATCTACGAGCCCGAGACCGAGGCGTTCGGCGGCCCCGAGGCCATGGAGATCGCCCACCGCCTCTTCCACGCCGACAGCCGCCACCTGCTGGCCCGGGCCGCCGAGCCGAACCCGCCCGCCCTCGGCCGCACCGAGACCGTCGTCGTCCTGACCTCCACGATGCTCCGCGCGGCCGGACTCGACTGGTACGAACAGGGCGACGTCTGGGCCCAGTTCGCGATGCTCCGCAATACCCCCGTACCCGTGGCCCCCGAACGCGCGGTCACCCTGACTGCGGCGATGCGCCACCTGATGCGCCTCGACACCTGGGCCCTCACCCGCGACACCACCCCGCTCGCCCACCACGGCGGCTGGGTCCACGCCTTCGAACAGGCCGGGCAGGACCTCGCCCGCCTCGCCCGCGACGGCCGCCTCACCCGCGGGCTGCGGGCGGTCCTCGCGCACCACCTCCTCTTCCACGCCAACCGCGCCGGCCTGCCGGTCGACCACCAAGCCGCTATGGCCGCACGGGCGTTGGACGCCGTCTTCCACTCCGGCGAGGGCCCAGCGCCCTCGATGCCCACCATCCGCACCACTACTAGGGTCACCCATATGACTACTCTCAGCAGCGACACCGCTTCCGCCAGCCCGACCGCCGAGGAGCTGCGCGCCGCCCTCACCGACCGCCTGCTCGAACAGGGCGCCATCCGCACCACCGCGGTGGAGGACGCCTTCCGCACCGTCGCCCGCGAGCACTTCCTGCCCGGCTTCCCCCTGGAGACCGCGTACGCGGACAACCCCACCTACACCAAGGCCGACGGCTCCGGCACGCAGATCAGCGCCGCCTCCCAGCCCGCGATCGTCGCCCTGATGCTGGAGCAGCTCGACCCGCAGCCCGGCGAGCGGATCTTCGAGGCCGGCGCGGGCACCGGCGTCAACGCCGCCTACATGGGTCGCATCATCGGCCCGGACGGGCACGTGACGGCCGTGGACGTGGACGAGGACCTCGTCGACGGCGCCCGCAAGCACCTCGCCGACGCCGGCATCACCAACGTCGAAGCGGTCCTCGGCGACGGCGCCCTCGGCCACCCTGCCGGCGCGCCGTTCGACCGGATCATCGCCACCGTCAGCACCAGCGAGATGCCCACCCCGTGGCTGGAGCAGGTCAAGCCCACCGGGCGGATCGTGCTGCCGCTGCGGCTGCGCGGCACCGCCTCCCGGACCATCGCCTTCGAGCGCGGCGAGGACGGCTGGGTGTCGGTCGACGACCAGCTCGCGGTCTTCATGCCGCTGCGCGGCAGCATGGACGACGCCCGCCGCACCGTCCACCTCACCGGCGAGGGAGACGTCACCCTCCAGGTCCACAAGGACCAGGACGACGCCATCGACGCCTCCCTGCTGCTCGGCGTCCTCGACAGCGGACGCCACGAGACCTGGACCGGGGTGACCATCCCCGGCGGCACCACCTACGAGTACCAGGACCTGTGGCTGGCCCTGATGCTGCCCAACTCCCTGATGCGGATGAGCGTCACCGGCTCCGCCCGCGAGCGCGGCATCGTCACCCCGATGTTCGGCTGGGGCGCCATGGCCACCGTCCGGGACGGCTCCCTCGCCTACCTCATCCTGCGCCCCGGCGAGCCCACCGCCGACGGCCGCAAGACCTACGAGACCGGCGTCATCGGCCACGGCCCCGACGGTGCCGCGCTCGCCGACCTCGTCGCCGAGGAGATCCGCGTCTGGAACGCCGGCTTCCGCACCCGGAGCCTGCGCATCGCCCTCCCCGACACCCCCGGCGCCGCCGACCCGGCGGCCGGCCACTTCGTCCTGGAGCGCCCGAACCACCCGATCACCGTCACCTGGGAGTAGCCGCCGTGCACCCGACCGGACCCGTCGCCCGGCGATTCCCGCTGGTCGCCAGGATCCGGCCCGCGTGCCTGCCCCTGAACGCCCGTGTCGGCCGGCTCTCGGAGCTGGCCGACACGGCCTCACGGCAGACCGATCCGGGCCTGGCATCCACCGTCTTCAACCAGGCGGCCCTCCTCGCCTCCGACCTCGGCCTGCCCGAGTACGCCCGCGAGCTGTGCCACCGCCACGCCGACCTCTACCTGCCCCGTGGCCCGCTGACCGCGATGAGCGCCATCCGCGGCCTGGAGCCGATCGTCAACCTCGCCCGCCTCCACATCCGCGCCGGCCACCACCAGCGCGGCCACCAGCTCCTCCTCGACCTCTACCGCGCCGTCACCACCGCCGCCGCCCCCCTCCTCGACGGCATCACCGTCCCGGCCGAGCTGACCGAGACCGACCAGCAGCGCGCCGAGGTGCGGGCGTGGCTGTGGCGGGTCGTCATCGCCGACGGCACCCGCGCCCTCACCGCCGCCGGCCGCTGGAAGGACGCCCTGCGCCACATCGAGGAGCACCGCGGCATCGGCCGGCGCATCCTCGACGGCCGCCAGGTCGCCGTCCTCGCCTGCGCCACCACCGGCGACCTGCCGGGCGCGCTCGCCCTGCTGGAGGACACCGAGCCAGGCGATACCTGGGAGGCCGCGGTCACCGCTGTGCTCACCGCGCTGTGCCGGCCCGGCGACCACGACGCCGCCGACCAGGCGATCGACCACTGCCTCGCGCTCGACACAGAGGAGGGCCTCGCCGCCTTCACCACCCGCCTCACACTGACCGCCCTCGACGCCGCCGACCCGGACACCCCCTCCGCGCAAAACCTGCTGCGGCGGCTGACCAGCCGAACGAGTGAATCCGGCGACGGCTACGCACTTCGCGACCTCCTCGCCCACGAGGGCATCCGCACCCGCCTCGAACCGGACCGGATCAGCCCGCTCGAACGGGCGCTCGCCGCCTGCGCACTGGACGCCGGCGCCCTGCCCGAGGCCCTGTGGGGCCGCCTGGAGGAGGCCCTCGACCGCGCCCGACGGGTGCTCGAAACAGCCCCGTTCGACCCGGGATCGCCCGGGGGAAATCCGCTTGAGCGACGCAATCGAACAGCACCATCATCGGTCGCCACCCCACACGCCGGACCGCCCAACTCGACTTCTTGACAGCACACTTGCGGCGAACTTCGCTGTCGACAGCCGGTTCGGCGTGCACGGACACCACCAGCGCCCGGAGGTACCCCTGTGGAAGGCCCGACCATCCCGGCCCTCAGTACCCGCGCCCGGCCTCACCACCGGGTGACCCTGCCCGCCCGCGACACCGAGGAGCCCCTCCAGTGATCGACTTCGACACACTCACGGCCCTGGCCGCCAGCGAAGGCATCGAGCGAATCGGCGTCGGCGTCGTGGTCCGGGACACCTCGGGCCGGATCCTGATGATCCGCCGATCCCCCGACGACGTCCTGCCCGGCCTGTGGGAGTACCCGGGCGGCGGCCGGGAGGGCGACGAGCCCGTGGACGCCGGTGCGGTCCGCGAACTCGCGGAGGAGACCGGGATCACCGGCCTGCCGCTGGAGTACGCGCGGCACCTCGACTCCACCAGCCAGTACGGCAACCGGGTACGGCAGTTCGTCTTCACCACCGTCGTGCCGGACGGCACCCCGATCGCCCTCTCCCGGGACCACGACGACCATCAGTGGGCAAGTGCGGACGCTCTGCCTGCGACCGGCGACGGGCAGCGGGAGGTCGTCGAGTGGCTCGTCCGCCGTCTGGCCATCCCAGGCTGGCGGCCGGTCGGCGGCTACATCACCACCGTCGCCCGCCCCACGGCCTACGGCAGCTTCCTGGTCACCGACCCGCAGGGCCGCCTCCTCGGCATGCGCTCGACCATCAACCCGGACGTGTGGAACTTCCCCGGCGGCAACGTCGAGCACGGCCGCACGCCGTTCGCGACCGCGCTGATCGAGGGCATGGAGGAGCTGGGCCTCGATCTCGCCGCGGAGAATCCCGAGATCATCGCCCAGCGGCGCCTGGTGGCCGTCATCCACGAGCAGGCGGGCACGGAGTACCCGGTGCCGGTCTGCGGCTATGTCTTCGACGGTGGCGTCCTCACCCCCGAACAGCAGGCGAGGATCCAACTCGATCCGGCCGAGCACACCGAGTGGCGGTTCGAGACCGCGCACGACTGGCGCGCGCTCATGGAACCGCACCGCTACCAGCGGCTCCTGCAGGTGCTGCGCGCCCACCGCAGCGGCACGCCGCTGTACGTGGAGCGTCCGGCACCACCAGAGGACGACTTCGAAGGTGTCATGGTCCTGGTCACGGACGCCCGGGGTCGACTGCTGATGCACCACCGCGACCACAACCCGGGCATCGCGTGGCCGGGCCACTGGACGCCGATCGGAGGCTGGCGCGAGGGCCGGGAGACGGCCGAGGAGACCGCGGAGCGCGAGGTAGCCGAGGAGGCCGGGATCACCGTCTCCGGCCTACGGCCGGTACCCGGCCCGCAGCACGACCTCGTACACCCGCTCACCCGCGTCCTGCACGGCGTCTGGGACGGCCCCGAGAGCGACCTGCAGCTCGGAAACGAGGGTCTGGCCGTGCGCATGGTCCCCCTCGACGAGGTACCGCTGCTCAAAGTCCCGCCCTATATGCAGCACTACCTGCCACTACTCGCCGTCGGCCAGTCTCCCGGGAGGACGGCGTGAACCAGCGCGACGACCTCCGCCCCGCCGCTGCCCCGGCCTCCGGGACGGATCCGCTGACCCTGGTCGTCGGCGTCCACCTCGTCCTCACCGACGCCGACCGCGTACTGCTCGGCCGGCGCCGCAACACCGCCTACGCGAACGGCCTCTGGCACCTGCCGGCCGGGCACATGGAACGCGGCGAGCCGGTCACCCGCTCCATGACGCGCGAGGCCGAGGAGGAACTCGGCATCACCATCGCCGAGCACGACCTCGCGCTCGTCCACACCCTGCACCACCTCGACGCCGACGACGGCCGCAGCCGCCTCCAGCTGTTCTTCCGCCCCACCCGCTACCACGGCCACGTGCGCAACGCGGAACCGCACAAGTGCGAGGAACTGCACTGGTGGCCGCTCGACTCGCTGCCGGACGACACCGTCCCCTACACCGCCCACGCGCTCACCGAGATCACCCGCGGCAACACCCTGTCCACCGTCGGGTGGACCCCGTGAGCGCCCCCGACATGCCGCCCGACGTCGACCAGCTGCTGCGCACGACGGCCAAGGACTACAAGCTGCTGGGCGTGCGCTCCCTCGACCGGGCCGGCCACCCCGTCGTCTGGGAGGTCCTCGGTGCCGCCGGGCGCAGGCTGTTCGCCAAGCGCCACAAGAACGCGCTCATGCACCAGCGAGAAACCGCCGCCTACCGTCTCCTCGCACCAGCGCTCGGCAGCGGCCGGGCACCGGCCCTGCTTGCCGAGGACACCCGGTCGCTGCTCGTCGTCACCTCCGCGCTGCCCGGCACCCCGGTCATCAGCACCGACCTCACCGCCGCCGAGGAGCAGGAGGTGTACCGGCAGGCCGGGCACCTCGCCGCGGTCATCCACGCGCAGCCGACGGCCGGCGCTCCCGTCGGCGAGTACCTGCCCTGGGACCAGGAGCGCAAACGCGCGCTGGCCCGCGCACGGGAGGCGCGCCTCCCGGAGGAGGACATCACCGTCTTGGCCGAGGCGACCCGCCACGAACCCCCGCGCACGGCGCTCGCCTACTGCCACGGCGACTTCGGCCCGCGGAACTGGATCGTGCGCCGCGAGGGCGACCGGCTGCTGCTCGGGGTCATCGACTTCGAGCGCAGCCACGTCGAAGCACCCGCGCGACGCGACCTGATGCGCCTCACGCTCCAGCTCACCCCCCGTCGCCCCGACCTGCGAGCCGCATTCACTACGGGATACGGGCGCGAACTCACGCCGCAGGAGCGGGCGGCGTGCCGGGCGTGGGCCGCGATCGACTGCCCCGCCGCCCTGCGGTGGGCCCTCGATCACCACCACGACGAGGAGGTCCTCGGCTACGCCCGCACCGTCCTCGACCTGCTACGCCACCCGAACCCCGTTGCGTGAACTCCCATTTCCTCACTACCGGTTGGAGTCTCCGTGCAGTCCCTGCGTCAGGCCGTGTGCGTCATCGTCCACGACGAGAAGGCGAGCAAGGTCGCCTGCGTCCACTACGCCAACGACTCCTGGTCCACCGTGCCTGCCTGGACCGTCCCCGGTGGCAAGGTCGAGGAGGGCGAGCGTCTGAATGAAGCCGCCGCCCGCGAGCTGCGCGAGGAGTCGGGCCTGGTCGTCGCCCCCGAGGACCTGCGGCTGGTCCACACCATCCAGGTCAAGGCCGGGTGGGACGGCAAGGGCCCGTTCCTGCTCTCGGTCTTCGCCGCGACCTCGTGGCGGGGCGAGCTGACGAACACCGAGCCGGACAAGCACCTCGCCGTCCTGTGGATGGACGCCAAGACGCCGCCCACCCCGATGTTCCCCACCTCGCACGCCGCCCTCATCGCCTACCTCGCCGGCGACGGGCGGGGGTTCTCCACCTACGGCTGGGACGCCTCGGAGGACCTGCGCGCCCTGCTCGGGGCGTGAGGCCGGCGGGCCGTCACCGGCGGCCACCCGACCCGGCGCTGCCGACGGACGCCGACATCCGGCTCGACGCGGTCGGCCGTCGGCAGCACGTGGTGGAGGAAGGCTTCGTCGTCTTCCCGAACAGCACCGTCCCGTACGCCTACCGCACCGTGCACCGCCCGGACGGCGGCGTCGACCGGCACCTCGTCCGACTCGATCCCCCGCCACCGCACCTGCCCCACTGACCGCCCCTCCTGGAGGAATCCCCGTGCCCGGCCTTCACGTTCGCCCTGCCGGCCCGCAGGACGCCGACGAGTTGCTGCGCCTGCGCGTCGCGGTCCTCGACGGCGCCCAGCCCACCGACGAATGGCGCACGACCTTCCGCGACGACATGCGCGAACGCCTCGGTAACGACCCGAGCCTGCTCGCCTACGTCGTCCCCGCCGACGAGCACACGCTCGCCTCGTGCGCCATCGGCATCGTCTACCGCGGATACCGCGGCCCCACGCACCCCAGCGGACTGTGGGGCCGCGTCCACACGGTGGCCACCGACCCCGCCCACCGGCGCCGCGGACACGCGCGCTCCGTCACCACCGCCATCCTCCAAGCGCTCAAGGCAGCCGGCTGCGGCTCCATCGAGCTGCGCGCCACCGAGGCCGGTGCCCCGCTCTACCGCTCGCTCGGCTTCGGGCCGCTGGACGGCTACATGGCGCTGCGCCCCGGCCCGCAGGGCTGGACCCAGTGAGCGGCCTCAACCCCACCCCCGGCCTGCGGTCCCGCCCCGGCCACTGCGACCAGCGAGGAGCCTGTCCGTGGCCTTCGTCCCTCCCGAGCAATTCGTCCCGACCCTGCCGCACGGCGTCTCCTACGCTGGCGTGTTCCTCACCGACCGCCACGACCGGCCGCTGCTGCTCACCTCCGTCCACCACCCGGGCGAGTACCAGTACCCCGGCGGTCTCCTCGACCCGCGCGAGGACCCGTGGGCGTGCGCGCTGCGGGAGACCGCCGAGGAGATCGGCTTCGTCCCCGCCTGCCTCGACGACGCGCCGCGCCTGCTGATGCTCTCCTTCACCCCGCCCGAGCCGCCGTGGCCGTGGAAGCTCGGCGTCACCTTCGACGGCGGCCGGCTCACCGACGAGGAGATCGGGCGCATCACCCTCGACCCCGCTGAACACAGCGGCCACGCCGTGCGCACCTTCGAGGAGTGGTCGCACATCGTCGCCCCGCGCCGGCTGCGCACGCTCCGCGCCTCGCTCACCGTCCGTCGCACCGGCGCCGCCGCCTACCTCGTCTCCGAGCCCCGGATCCCCGGCGAGAACGGATGACGGTGTCCCAGCTCCGCAGCTTCCACACGAAGGAGAGTGCTTGAAAACCCGCTTGACCTCCCCCGAGGCCGACCCCGACGAGATCGTCTCCGACAGCGAGCGGTTCCTCTTCGGCGGTCGTCTGCGCTACGACTACGGCTTCACCTCCCACGAGCAGACCATGCTCAAGATCAGCTCCCTCACGGTCGCCCGCCAGATCCCCGGCATGCTCCGCACCGCCATTCAGCTGACCTGGCATGCCGACCGCGCGGCCCTGGTGGTCATCGCCGTCGCCGAGATCGGCCGCACCCTGGCCACGGCGCTCGGCCTGCTGGACACCAACCGGGCGCTCTCCTCCCTCTTCTCCTCCGGTGCCGCCGACCAGCTCCTGCGCGCCGCCCTGCCGACCGCGCTCACCGTCGGCGGCGCCTCCGCCCTCTCCGCACTGCTGGGCATCGCCTCGTCCTGGGCGGGCGACCGGCTGGAGCCACCGCAGGCGTTCCGGGCTTCGCCTCCGCCGTCACGCTCCGTACCTGCGAGCCGCTTCGCCAGGGCGGTGGTTCATCGACCTACGGGCACAAGAACCGCAGATAGCGGCGGAGTCTGGACGGCGGTCTGGCTCGGGGACCGTGGTGTCCAGGTCCAGCAGACGACGGTCCCGAGCCCGGTTCTGATCGATCTCGGCTGCCGAGTACCGGCGGCTCCAGCGGACGCGGCCGTCATGGATCCAGTAGTGCGACTGGCAGGGAAATGACCAGTTGCCGACCGACGGGGCAAGGGACACGTTCTCACCGTCATAGGCGATCGACCACTGCGCCGGGGCGAGCGGTGTGATGACTTCGTGTCCGCAGCCGCAACAGCACAGGTGACCGCAGGTGCGATAAGGGATCGAGACGTACAGCACCCCTGGTTCCATTGTTGGGGGGAATATCTCGGTGAAGACCGGGCGCAGGGTGTCCTGGGCGTTCACGGCAGGTCCTCGTTGGCGATCTCGTTGGTGATCAGCGAGTACGTGGTGTGGCCTTCGTCGGTGGCGTCGGCATAGACGCCGACGGAGCGCTTCCAGCGGATGACGGCCAGGACGGCGTTGAGCGCGTTCAGGTCCGCGGTCTGGATGTTCCGTGTGTAGGCGTCGCGTTCGGGCGCCGGCTGCGGGATGCGGCGGCGGGCTGCGTCACGGCGGCCGGGAAGGCTGATGGTGACGCGCAACAGTCCGCTGAGGCGGCCGTCGATCTCCTCGACGCCCATGCCGACGTCGGTGAACGGCACGTCGTGGGCCTCGAGCCAGTCGATGATCGCTGGCTTGCCGGCGGCGGCGTCGGAGGCGAGGAAGACGAACGTCGCTCCGGTGAGCAAGTGGAGGTTGTCCTCGTCCAGGTACTCCTCGCAGGCCTTCACGCCCCGGTGCATGTTCGCGTAGATCGAGGCGAGGTAGGCGGCCTTGGCCGGGCGGCCGCGCAGGGTCTCGAGAGTCGGGGCGCCCGGAGCTCGGAACGCGTTGTGGTTGTCGAAGGTGTCGCCGTCGACGAGGAGGATCGAGTCCACCTCGGTCTTGGCCACTTGGTCGAGGATGTAGCTCCCGCTGCCTCCGAGACCGACGATCACAACGCGGTGGCCTCGGAAACGGCGGTTGACGGCAGCGATGCCGGCGCGGGAGGTGGCGGTATCCCGGTAGACGAAGGGACTGTCGTCGTCGATCTCCTGCCACGCCGCGCCCGGCGTAGGGGTGGCCGAGGAATCGAGTGCGTGCGCCTGGTCGGCGATGATCCGCGCGTACGCGGTGATTTTCGTGTACTCGTCCGGGTAACCGTCGGGCCCGGGCTTACTGGAGAGCATGAAGTCCGCCCGCACGCCCTCGGCGACCTCCCGCAGCTCGGGGCTCGCCAGGGCCAGCGGCCGGCCGTGCTCGTCACACGGGACGGAGCCGCTGAACCAGATGCGGTGGTCGGTTCCGGAGACCAGGCGGTCTCCGCTGACGGTCACGGGGTAGGCGAGGAAGCCGTGCTCGACGCTGCGGTCTTCGGTGACGTACGGGATGTGCCGGACGATGATGTGGCCTCCGTGGACGACGACGTCATAGCCGTCGTCGAGAAGTCGGGCCAGGTCGGGGTCACGAGCGAGAAGTGCGGTAGACATCGAAGACCATCCCCTTCTTCACCGTGACGCTGTGGCCGACCGTGAGGCTGCCCGCTCCGTGTCCGTCGTGGCCGCGGCTGTAGCGGACCGTGTAGGTGTCCTGGTCGGTCGGCACCTGGCCGGGGTAGGCGAGGTCGACGACCTGCTCGAAGGTGATCTCCTTCGCCCCCCAGGTGTGCGGGCGGGTGTTGACGACAATGGTGACGGGCGCGGGCCCGTGGCTGTCCTGGGACATGAGTCCTCCTGAAGGTGTGATGTGCGGTCGGCCCCGGGTTCTCCCGGGAATTGGTGGGGCGGGCGGGTCGTTCGGCGTGCCGCCGGGAGCGGCGGCACGCCTGACGGGCCCGTGCCAAGCGCTGGGTCAGCGCCGGGGAAGGGCGAGGAGGTTATTGGTCGACACGCCGTCCGCGCGGGTCCGCAGGTACTTCTCGCCCTGGGCGGGCGTCACCACGAAGACTTCCGCGCGGCGCCCGGCCGCGTCGCTGGTGTAGGCCTTTCCGGACTGGTTCTCGATCCACTCGACGGTCTGCGCCCGGGTACTGCTTCCGGTGTTGCCGGATGTCTGGTTGGTCCACCACAGGTGGGTGATGTGCTCGTGCGTGGTACCGCCGGGGGACAGACGTACTGCGGTGATCTGAATGGCCATCGTTCTGTTTCTGCCGGCCGGGGTTCCGACGGCCCCGAGGCCGGCGCCCAGGATCCGTGAGCACCCGGTTCGGGTGCTTCGCCTGGGACAGACGACGTAACTCGCGAGTAGCGGTGTAGGCGGTGCGGATGGGACTTGCGGAGCGTCAGGAACAGTTCACGCAGCGGTCGCTGCCTGGCGAGAACATTCTGGGAGGGTGCAGAGTGAAGCAGTTGGGGCACAGGCGTTCGGCGACGCGGGGCGGGCAGGTGCAGCGGCCGCACTCAGGGCAGCTGGGGACGTGGCAGCGCGGGCAGGCCGGTTCGAAGGAGTGGTACTCCTCGTCGCAGTTCGCGCAGATGTACTCGCGTGACCGGGGGCCGGTGTCGGGGGTTGGCGGGGTGAAGGCGCGCCAGGGGGCGGAGTCGGCGACGAGGACGGCGACGAGGTAGCCGTCCATCGGCGCAATGTCGGTGTGCAGTTCACGTCCGAGGATGCCGTCGCGGTAGCGGACCTGGGTCCGCCCCCGGGCGCGGCCGGAGCCGGCCACGGCGCGGTCGACGACGGGGATATCGCTTTGGAGGCTGCCGCGTGGCAGCGGCGGAAAGCCGTGGGAGGCGCCGAAGACGAGGCGCCCCGCACGGTCGAGGAGAAGGATGTGTCCGGGCGCGGGCAGCCGCTGGGCGGCCCGGACACACACCGCCATTCGGGAGGCATTGCTCGCCCGCCACAGCTGGGCGACCGCCGACGCGTCGGGTCCCTTGGCGTCCAAGTGCCGGTCAACGAGGGAGGCGGGCAGCAGGATCTCCGCGGCAAACGCGTCACAGGCCGCGTCCTCGAGGAGGACGCCACCATCAGGTTCCCTGCTGAAGGCATCCATGAGGGCGAAGCTGTTCTTCTGCAGATGGTGGCCCAGCTCGTGCAGGGCGGTGAAGTCCCGCCGTGCGTGGCTGGCCGAGGTGGCGACCGACAGACGCGGTGGCGGCCCGAAGTCGTACGCCCCGGCGACACTGCATCCTTGCTCCGCCGTATTCTCCTCAACATCCACAACGATCAGCTCGGGCCAGCTCCTCAGCTCCGCGAGAGCGCCCTGCCCCAGGCGATCTACCGCACCGCAACGGGCCGCTTCGAGCTCCTCGACCATCGCCGAGGCCTGGGTCCGGGCCGCGCCGGCAAGCACGTAGTCGACCACGCGTCACTCCCCTACTCGCCCAGAACCAGTTCGAAATAGCGGTCTGTGCGTGCCGTCCAGTTCGGTCCGGCAGGTCCCCCTTGACGCGCCGCAAGCGCGAAGATGCCGTACGCGGCACGCAGCCGCGCATCGTGCTCGGCCTCGTCGTATCGCCCAGCAAGCGCCTTCACCTGCGCGCGGCGCAAGGGCCGGTTCAGCTCGTGCACGACATCCGGCGGCAGGGCGGGGTTGGCTGCGATCAACTGGCCGGCCGGCTGACCGAGGCGCTCGGCCAGCGCGGCGGCCTGATCGGCGGTGAGGGGCTGCTGTCCCCTCCACACGGCCAATGCTTGCGGCGGCGGCAGCTTCAGCTCGGCCGCGAGATCCGCCGCAGTGACAGCCTTGTCTCGAAACAGCTGCGGCAAGCCTCCTGATCCCTGCGGGGCCCACTGCCCCGAGCGGAGGACCGCGATCCGGTCGGCCAGGACCTCGCGGTACTCGTTGCCCGCAGCGGACACGGCTGCGGCACTGCCCCGCCGCGAGCCGGCTAGGGCATCGGCGAGCGTGTGTACCGTGAGGGCGGGAGGACGGCTGGTCAGCTCGCTGACCTGCCGGTCCAGCACACACCACGGAAGGGTGGTCTCCAAGCCCCACCACAGTGCCAACGGCTCCTCCAAGGTGGATGCCGAGGCGGGCAGGAGCAAGGTGTCGGCGTCGGCGAACCGCTCGAAGGACGCCGGTACAGCCTGCACAGTGTCATAGTCGCCGACCGCTGTGACGAGCAGCAGTTGGACCACTTCCTCCCAGACCGCGCGCCAGATCTGGCCAGGTTGCGGGTCCCGGGGTGGTGCGGCGGTTACCCGGAGGACAGCGTCGGGTACCTTCAACTGCGCCGCAGCTGCCACCAGCCGCTGGTAGGCCGTGGTGTGGACAGAACTCATACCGTCTCCCCCGTGGCTGTGGTCCATCAGTGCATTCTCTCTTCACCGGATCCGGACGACATAACTCGAGGCCGTTCAGGACGGGGCACCGCCGCAGCGCCGCAGCAGCGCCGCCATCACCGACTGCTGGTCGCTTTCCGCCGACAAGGCCCTACCAAGCGTCGTCTTGAGGTTCGACAGAACAGCAGCCGCGTGGCCGCGCCGGATCTCCAACAACTGCGCCGCGTGATGAGCGTCCTTGTCGAGGTGGGGAAGCAGCAGGCGCTCGTTGGGGGACAGACGCTGCCAGATGTCGTCGGCCACCCCCTCGACCCCGACAGGATCGGCCGTAGCAGCCGAGCGCTGTGGGACGAGTTCGGAGACAGTCCCCTCATCTGCGTACAGCGTGATGAAACGAGCCGGCGCCAAGAGCTCGAACCGGGCCTGGAGCACCTTGGCGAGATCTTCCTCCCGCACCGCGCCCTGCGCATAATGCAGCACGTTCAGGAGAATGGTCTTGAGGGCATGGACTGTCTGCTTGGGTGTGGGGCCGGAATGGTTCCAGCGGGTGATGCCGACTCCTGTCACCCGTGCCGCTTGCGCAATCAGGTCGTCGAGGTCTCCCTGCCATACGGCGCCCTCGGCATGCTCGGCCAATGCCCATCGCGGTGGCGAACCCGGGCCCTTACGGTAGACCGGGTCCTCGCTCATCAGACGGGCGATCCGGCGCCGGACCTTGCCCCGCGGCGTCTTCTTCGCCTCGTCGATGAAGAAATTCTTGATCGCTGCGAGAAATAGGCGCTCTAGCGAGGCTTCGTCGACAGCGAGAACGGAGCAGCTGGTGACGAACTTCCGTCCCTCTCCCTCGCGGGTCAGCATCGACGTGATTACGTCGTCGGCTGCATCATCGCTCCACTCTGCGTACCCGTCGGGCGGCGGAAAGCCGTAGGTTCGGCGTACCTGGTGAACCAGCCGCCGCAACAGATCGAGTGTGACAGGCCCCAGCTCGCCTGTCGGCGACAGTTCCTCGAAAGCGCTACTTGCCACGAGCCACCCCGATTCCCCGCTCCCCGTCCGGCGTCCGCAGCCAGAGGGCCTCGACCTGCAACACCAACATCTGCACCCATGGCGCGGGACGCGCCGAGGATTCCGAGAAGCGAATATTGGCTGTGCCAATGTTGGAATACAGTAGGCCCCGGCAAATGGCTGATCAAGAGCTCAGGTATGCTCCATCGCTAGCGCCTACGCCTACTACTCGCTCGGCCCTCTTCACCAGTCCCCCGGCCCATCTGACGGCCACGTCCGGACTCGCTGGAGCGTTCGTCGCTCGGAGGCCGCCGTCCCCTCGAGCTGGACGTGACGCGGCGCCACGCAGAGGGCACATCTGAGGGCACATTCGAGCGGGTCACCCCGGGACAGTCCAGGTCAGAGGCTTGTCCGATTTCCACCACTTGCCCGAGTGAAGGCATATTTGCGCAGGCCAGCGCGGTCCGCGTCCAGTCCTGGTACTACTGGCGCACGCTGGTCTGAGCCTCCCACCGGCTCCGGGCCCGTCGCGGCCCGGAGCCGGTGCCTCCGGATTCGATGCCTCCGGAGTCGGGGCTCAGACGCCGGCCGGCTCGAACGCGTAGGCCGCCACCTCGGCCAGCAGCGCCGCCCGGCGGTCCTCGTCCAGGAACGAGGCGCGGAAGGAGTTGGCGGCGAGCAGGCGCAGCGTCTCGGGCGCGAGCGCGAGGGCCCCGGCCACCGCACGGAAGTTGTCGTCGACGTAGCCGCCGAAGTACGCCGGGTCGTCGGAGTTGACGGTCACCAGCAGGCCCGCCGCGAGCATGGCGGGCAGCGGGTGGTCGGCCAGCGTGTCGACGCAGCGCAGGCGCACGTTGGAGAGCGGGCAGAGGGTGAGCGGGATCTGCTCGCGGACCAGGCGGTCGACCAGCGCCGGGTCCTCCAGGCAGCGCAGACCGTGGTCGATCCGCTCGACCCCGAGGACGTCCAGGGCCTCGGTGACGTACGAGGCCGGGCCCTCCTCCCCCGCGTGGGCGACCCGGTGCAGCCCGGCCTCGGCGGCGCGCCGGTAGACCTCGCGGAACTTGGCCGGCGGGTTCCCGACCTCAGCCGAGTCGAGTCCGATCCCGGTGATCCGGCCGAAGTGCGGCCGGGCGGCCTCGAAGGTCTCCAGCGCGGACTCGGCGGACTCGTCCCGCAGGAAGCACATGATCAGCCGGGTGCTGACGCCGTACCGCTCCTCGCTGCGGTCCAGGGCCCGCCCGAGGCCCTCCACCACCACGTCCAGCGGCACCCCGCGGGCGGTGTGCGCCTGCGGGTCGAAGAAGATCTCGGCGTGCCGCACCCCCTGCCCGGCGGCCCGGGCCAGGTACGCGTCGGCGAGGTCGGCGAAGTCCGCCTCGGTGCGCAGCACCGTCATCAGCGCGTAGTAGAGGTCCAGGAAGGACTGCAGGTCGCTGAAGGAGTAGGCCCGGCGGAGCTCCTCGGTGTCGGCGTACGGGAGCGTGACGCCGTTGCGCGCGGCGAGCGCGAAGGCGAGTTCCGGCTCCAGGGTGCCTTCGATGTGCAGGTGGAGTTCGGCCTTGGGCAGCGGCATGGGTGATCGTTCCGAATTCTGGGAGGGAAAGGAAGGGACGTCCGGATAGTCATCGTACGATCCGGTCACCCGCCCGCCACCTCCCCGGGCCCCCGTGCGAGGCGTCCGGGCGGCACGCCTCGCGAAAGGCCCCGGGGGCGACGACACTGCCGGTACGGGAGTCCCGTCGGCACACCGGTGTACCGGCCGCGGTCGGGGGCACCCGGGTACGGGGGGATTCGCGCCGAGGAGGTAGTGGACCATGCGGCACCCGGACGACGCTCCGCACACCAGGCCCGCGGGGATCTCCCCGCACGCCCTGGGCAACGACACCCTGCTGCACGAGCTGGAGCAGCTGCACCGGACCAGGCACGAGACCTTCCTGTACGGGTCGGAGGAGGCCCTGAAGCGGCACACCCTGCGGACCGGGCAGCTGGAGGCGGAGTACCTGCACCGGTTCCCGAACCGGCTGGTCACGGCCGGCCGGACCAGGGCGGGTGCCCGCGCCCGGGAGGCCGCGGCGCGGGTGGAGTCGCTGCCGGAGTGAGGCCGCGGCGGCCGGTGCCCGGCGGGACACGCCGGGCGGCGGTGGTGCGCTCGGGGCGGGGTGTCGGCCAGGGTGGAGCAACGACTCCGGAGCAATCCCCCACGGACACCTGGGAGCCCACCGCATGGCCATCGCAAGCGTCAACCCCGCGACCGGCGAGACCCTGGAGACCTTCGAAGCGCTGGACGCCGCCGGCATCGAGCAGCGGCTGGCCCGCGCCGAGGCGGCGTTCCAGTCCTACCGCACCACTTCCTTCGCGTACCGCGCCGAGCTGCTGCGCCGCGCCGCCGACCTGCTGGACGCCGACCTGGAGTCCGTCGCCCGCACGATGACCGAGGAGATGGGCAAGCCGCTGGCGGCCGCCCGCGCCGAGGCCGCCAAGTGCGCGAAGGCGATGCGCTGGTACGCCGAGAACGCCGAGGGGCTGCTCGCCGACGAGCACCCCGCCCCGGCCGACGTCGCCGACTCCGGCGCCGCCCGGGCCTACGTCCGCTACCGCCCGATCGGGGTGGTGCTGGCCGTGATGCCGTGGAACTTCCCGTTCTGGCAGGTGATCCGGTTCGCCGCGCCGGCCCTGATGGCGGGCAACGTCGGCCTGCTGAAGCACGCGTCCAACGTGCCCCGGACGGCGGTGGCCCTGGAGGAGCTGTTCCGCCGGGCCGGGTTCCCGGAGGGCTGCTTCCAGACCCTGCTGATCGGCTCGGGCGCGGTGGAGGGCGTGATCCGCGACCGCCGGGTGGCCGCGGTGACGCTGACCGGCAGCGAGCCCGCCGGGCGGGCGGTGGCGGCGACGGCCGCGGACGAGGTGAAGAAGGCCGTGCTGGAGCTGGGCGGCAGCGACCCGTTCGTGGTCCTGCCGAGCGCGGACCTGGACGCCGCCGTGGCCACCGCCGTCCGGGCCCGGGTGCAGAACAACGGGCAGTCCTGCATCGCCGCCAAGCGCTTCATCGTGCACACCGCCGTGTACCGGCCGTTCACCGAGGCGTTCACCGCGGCCATGCGGGCGCTGACCGTCGGCGATCCGATGGAGGAGGCGACCGAGGTCGGCCCGATGGCCAGCAGCCAGGGGCGGGACGACCTGGAGGAGCTGGTCGAGGACGCCCGGGCGCACGGCGCCGGGGTGGAGTGCGGCGGCCGCCGACCGGCGGGCCGGGAGGCCGGCTGGTTCTACGAGCCGACGGTGCTGACCGGCATCACCCCGGCGATGCGGATCCACCTGGAGGAGACCTTCGGGCCGGTCGCCACCGTCTACGAGGCCGCCGACCTGGACGAGGCGGTGGCGCTGGCCAACGACACGCCCTTCGGACTCAGCTCCAACGTCTGGACCACCGACCCGGCCGAGCAGGAGCGCTTCGTCCGGGACATCCAGGCCGGCGGGGTGTTCTTCAACGGCATGACGGCCTCGCACCCGGCCCTGCCGTTCGGCGGCGTTAAGCGCTCGGGCTTCGGACGCGAGCTGAGCGGCCACGGGATCCGGGAGTTCTGCAACATCACCACCGTCTGGGTGGCCTGACGGCGGCCGGGGCGGGGTCAGGACGGCCCCGCCCCGGCCGGTGTCAGGCGGCCATCCGGTGCCTGCCCTGGCCGGGCGTCATCCAGCGGGCGACCATGCCGCACAGCGCGATCAGGGTGACGCCCCACACGATGCTGAAGACGATCAGCCAGGGCAGCGAGGTCACCTGGGACCCGACGGCGCCGAGGCCGAGCGAGAGCGCGAGCATCAGCACCACGGCCGTCGGACCGAGGCTGAGCAGGCCGTGCCAGGCCCGGTGCGCCAGGCTCGGGTGCCGCGGCGCGTCGGGGCCCGTGTCGAGCGCCTTGTAGGTCAGTAGGTCCATCTGGGATCGCCTCCGGACGTCGGGGACTGCCGGTGATCAGCTCACCAAGGCCTCACGAGACCTTGCGGGGAGCTGCGGACTTCCTGCTGGTGGTCTTCTTCGCGGCCGCGGCCGGCTTCGCGGTGCCGGCCGCGGTCCTGGTGGCGGCCCGGTCCGCGGTGGCCCGGCCGGTGGCCGTCCTGGGAGCCGTCGCCTTCTTGGCCGCCGCTTTCCCGCCCGCCGCCTTCCCGGCGGGCGCGCGCTTGCGGGGTGCCGGGGCCGCCACCGGGGGCGGCTCCTCCACCGCCGTCGGACCGGCCTCCGGTTCGGCGCCCGGCCCGGCCCGGCGGCTGCGGTGGGCGCCCTTGGCCTCCTTGAGACTGCTGCGCAGCGCCGCCATCAGATCGATGACGTTGTCCGGAGCCTCGCCGGGCTCCTCCTCGTGCGGCACCTCGACGCCCTGGATCCGGGCCTCGATGACCTGCTGCAGCGCCTGCTGGTAGTCGTCGTGGAGCTGGGAGAGGTCGAAGTCCTCGGAGAGCGTGTCCATCAGCGAGCGGGCCATCTTCAGCTCCTGCGGCCGCACGGTCACCTGCTCGTCGGGCGCGATCCCGGCCGCCGGGCGGACCTCGTCGGGCCAGATGCAGGTCTGCAGCACCAGCGTCCCGTCGTGCACCCGCAGCACGGCCGGCGACTCCCTGGTCCGCAGCGCGATCTTGGTGACCGCGATCCGGCCGGACTCGGTGAGCGCGTCGCGCAGCAACGCGTACGGCTTGGCGGCGGCCTTGTCGGCGACACCGACGTAGTAGGCCTTGGAGAACATCAGCGGGTCGATCTCGGCCGCGTCCACGAACGCCAGCACGTCGATGACCTTCTTGCTGGGCAGCGGCAGCTCGGCGAGGTCCTCGTCGGTGAGGGTGACGGTCCGCCCGTCGGGCGACTCGTAGCCCTTGGCGATCTCCGCGTAGGGGACTTCCGTCCCCTCCTGCTCGCAGTACCGCTTCATCCGCACCCGGCCGCCGTCCTTCGCGTGCACCTGGTGCAGCGGGACGTCGTGCTCCTGGGTCGCGGAGTACAGGTGGACGGGGATGCTGACCAGCCCGAAGCTGATCGTCCCCTTCCAGGTGGTCTGCATGGGGTGTCGCCCCTTCCCGGACGGTCCCCCTCCCGGAGATTTCCACTGTGCCCGGATTCACCCCGATCGGCCACACGGTCCCGGTCCGGGCCGACGCGGCGCCGGACCGGGCCGGACCGGCGGACAATGGCCGGGAGCCGAGGAGGTGGCACCATGCCGGGGACGCGCCCGCCCCCGCCGCCCGAGCGGACCACGTACGTCGTGACGTACGCCGTGGCCGGGGAGCCCGGGGTCCGGCGGGCGGAGGTCACGGTGGTGCCCGGGTACTCGCAGGAGAGCGACATCCCGCGGATCCTCGCCGCCCGCCTCACCGGGCGGCCGGAGGGCGCGCGGATCGTCCTGCTGGAGCTGCGCCCGGCCTGAGGCTCCGGCCGGCCGCGGGGGCGGGACCCGCCGAACGGAGGCACCGGGGCGTGTCACCGGGTGATCGCGCCGGATCGCCCGGCACCGCTCCCTAGCATCGGGACTCCGTGGTCCCGCCCGACCAGGCGTGACGGAACGTCACCCCGGCCCCAGGAGCGTTCATGCCCTCGTCCTCGGGCGGCCCCGCCCGCATCCCCGGCCCGGCCCGCCCCCCGCAACCGCCCCGGCGCGGCGCCCTGCGGCGACTGGGCGAGTGGTGCGCGCGCCACTCGGTCCTGGTGATCGTGCTCTGGCTGGTCGCCCTGGCCGGCGTCCAGGTGATCGACCGGGCGGTCGGCGGGACGTTCTCGGACGACTTCTCGCTCTCGGACACCCAGGCGCAGGAGGGCCGCAACGTCCTCCAGGCGCACGAACCGGCGGCCGGCGGCACCAGCTCCCAGGTGGTGCTCCACGACAGCCGGTCACTGACCGGGTTCCAGAGCCAGATCGACCAGGTGGTCGGCTCGCTGAGCGCGCTGCCGCACGTGCAGTCCGCGCAGAGTCCGCTGCCGCCCGCCGGCCAGCCCTCCCCGCCCGGCGGCCCGCTGGCCGCGGACGGCCTCACCGGCTACCTCACCGTCCGCTTCGACGTGAACCCCACGACGCTCGGCGGCGACTACCTCGACGGCGTCGACGCCGCCGTCGCCCCGTTGCGGGCGGCCGGGGTGGAGGTCGAGTACGGCGGGCCGCTGGGCGAACTGGCGCGCCCGGTGGCCGACGACCGGGTCAGCGAGCTGATCGGCTTCGGGGTCGCGATCGTCGTTCTGCTGATCGGCTTCGGCAGCGTGATCGCGGCCGGCCTGCCGCTGGTCACCGCCCTGATCGGGGCCGTCGTCGGCCTCGGGGTGCTCGGCCTGCTGGCCGCCGCCACCACCTTCGCCACGGTCGCCCCCACCCTGGCGACCATGATCGGCATCGGCGTCGGCATCGACTACGCGCTGTTCCTGCTCACCCGGCACCGACAGGGCCTGATGGACGGCAAGGACCCGGTGGCCTCCGCCGGGCACGCCGTGGCGACCAGCGGCCGGGCGGTGCTGGTCTCCGGCTGCACCGTGGTGATCGCGCTGGCCGGTCTGGTCGTCTCCCGGGTCAACTTCATCGCCAAGCTCGGCGCCGCCGCGGGGGTGACGGTGATCTCCGCCGTCCTCGCCGCCCTCACCCTGCTCCCGGCCCTGATGGGCCTGATCGGCCGCCGGATGGACCGCTGGACGGTGCATTCGCCGGTCGCCGAGACCGGCGTCGCGCCCGGCGAGGAGATCACCGGGACGTGGCACCGCTACGCCCAGCGGGTGGAGCGCCGTCCGTGGTGGTTCCTGGCCGCCGGGGTGGTCGTCGTCGGCGTCCTCGCCGTCCCGCTCTTCTCCATCCAGCTCGGCCACATCGACGACGGGGCCGACCCGACCACCTTCACCGACCGGCGCGCCTTCGACCTGATGTCCGACGCCTTCGGCCCCGGCTCCAACGGCCCGATCACCGTGGTCGTCGACCAGAGCGCCGTCGCGGCCGACGCCCGGCCGGCGCTGCTGAGCTCCGTGCAGCAGGCGCTGGCCGGCACGCCCGACACCTCCGGCGTCACCCCGCTCCAGACCAGCTCCGACGGTGACGTGCTGTTCAACACCGTCACCCCCGCCCAGCGGCCGCAGGACGAGCAGACCACCCAGCTGGTCGGGCACCTCTCCGGCACCGTCCTGCCGCAGGCCGTGGCGGGGAGCGGCGCCAAGACCTACGTGACCGGCACGACGGCCGCCCAGGTGGAGTTCGCCGACATCGTGGCCGCCCGGCTGCTGCCGATCATCGCGGTGGTGGTCGGCCTGGCCTTCCTGATCATCCTGACCGTCTTCCGGGGCCTGCTGATCGCGGTGAAGGCGGCCGTGCTCAACCTGATCTCCATCGCCGCCTCCTACGGCGTCCTGGTGGCGGTCTTCCACTGGGGCTGGGGCGGGCCCGCGCTGGGGGTCGCCGGGACGGTGCCGATCGAGAGCTACGTCCCGATGATGATGTTCGCCATCGTCTTCGGCCTCAGCATGGACTACGAGATCTTCCTGCTCTCCCGGGTGCACGAGGCCTGGCTGAGCACCGGGGACAGCCGGGGCAGCGTGGCCCACGCCCTGGAGATCACCGCCAGGGTGATCACCTGCGCGGCGCTGATCATGGTCAGCGTGTTCGCCGCCTTCATCGTGAGCGACAACATCGTGATCAAGATGATGGGCCTCGGGCTGGCCGTCAGCGTGCTGATCGACGCCACCGTGGTCCGGCTGCTCATGGTCCCGGCCGTGATGACCCTGCTGGGCCCCGCCGCCTGGTGGACGCCCCGCTTCCTGGACCGGGTGCTCCCGCACCTCGACACCGAGGGCGCGGGCGAGCGGGCCTGAGGGCGGCGGGGCGGCCGGCCCGGCGGGGCGGCGCGGGCCGGGCGGGCCGCCCGGCTCAGGCCTGGAGCGAGGCCAGCGTGACGATGGTGATGTCGGACGGCGCGCCGACCCGGACCGGCGGGCCCCAGGCCCCGGCCCCACGGGTCACGTACAGCTGGGTGTCGCCGTACCGCTCCAGCCCGGCGACGGTGGGGTTGGCCAGTTCGGCCAGGTAGTTGCCCGGCCAGAGCTGGCCGCCGTGGGTGTGGCCGGAGAGCTGGAGGTCGACGCCGTGCCGGACGGCGTCGTGGACGGTGACCGGCTGGTGCGAGAGCAGCACCGAGGTGCGGGCCCGGTCGCGGTCGCCGAGCGCCTTGTCGAAGTCCGGGCCGTCGCCCTCGGTGCGCCCGGCGATGTCGTTGACCCCGGCCAGGTCGAACCCGGCGAGCTCCACCCGGGCGTTCTGCAGCGGGTGGACGCCCAGCTCGCGGACGAAGTCCACCCAGGGGGCCGCGCCGGAGAAGTACTCGTGGTTGCCGGTGACGAAGTACGCGCCGTCCCGCGCCCGCAGCTGCGCCAGCGGCTCCGCCGCACGCCCGAGTTCGGCGACCGAGCCGTCCACCAGGTCACCGACGATCGCGATCAGGTCGGGCTGCGCGCCGTTGATCGTGTCGACGATCCGCCGGGTGTGCTCGCGTCCGAGGATCGGGCCCAGGTGGATGTCGCTGACCACGGCGATCCGGTAGCCGTGCGCCCGCGCGGGCAGCTTGGCCAGCGGCACGGTGACCTGCTTCAGACGCGGCCCGCGCAGCACCCCGTAGGTGCCGGTGCCGACCACGGCGGCCGCCGCGCCGGAGGCGCCGATCGCGAGCGTCCGGGCGACGAAGAGCCGGCGCCCGGGCGAGGGCACGGCGGTCGGCACCGGCTCGCCGGCGGCCGGCTCGGCTGCGTCGCCGTCCGCCGCCGCGGGGGCGGCCGCGGATGCGGGGGCGGCCACCGGCTCCGGCGGGGTCGCGGCCCGCGGCCGCGGCAGCCGGAGCAGCAGCGGGCGGAGGGCCTCACCGACCGCCACCGCCATCAGCAGGTAGAGCAGCACCGCCAGCCAGAGGTAGCCCGGCCAGGCCAGCCAGCGCTCGACGGACATCGGCAACCCCCGCCCGCCGACCAGCGCGCCCAGCGAGAGCAGCGGCAGCACGACGGCCAGCACGGTGCCCGCCCGGCGCCACCGACCGCCGGGAGCGGAGACGTCGCGCACCAGGCGCCGCCAGAGGTACCAGTGCGCGAGGGCCAGCACGGCCAGGACGGCGAGGACGCCGAGCACCACGAGGACGATCATCACGCCGCCAGTATGAACGCCCGCCCGGCCGGCGCCGACAACGGCCCCCGAGGCCGCCGCACCGGCTGGCGCTGTGTCAGATTTGAGCTTTCCACCACCCCGGTCCACCCGCTCTGACCTGGCGCTTTGTGTCCGCTGAGCGAACATTTCCGAAGGCCTTGTTCCGATACTCGTAGGTAGAAGTTAAGTTGCACCGCAATGCGCGGGTCCGTCCCCCACCCTCCGGCGTTCGAGCCGAGGGGCAGCCGCGCGGGAAAGGCACAGGGCACCCTCGATGAGTGCGGAAACCACCACCTCGGCCGGCTCGCCGCCGGCCGATGCCGCTCCGCAGCAGCAGAAGCAGCTCCAGCACGGTCAGGGCGCCGACGGGCACCTGAAGGCCGGGCTCAAGAACCGCCACCTGTCGATGATCGCGATCGGCGGCGTGATCGGCGCCGGCCTGTTCGTGGGCTCCGGCGCGGGCATCGCGGCCACCGGCCCCGGCATCCTGCTCTCCTACACCCTCGCCGGCGTGCTGGTCGTCCTGGTCATGCGGATGCTCGGTGAGATGGCGGCGGCCGACCCGCAGAGCGGATCGTTCTCGGCCTACGCCGACCGGGCGCTCGGCCGCTGGGCCGGCTTCTCGATCGGCTGGCTGTACTGGTTCTTCTGGGTCGTGGTGCTGGCCGTCGAGGCCACCGCCGGGGCGAAGATCCTCAACAACTGGGTGCCCGGCGTGCCGCAGTGGGCGTTCGCACTGATCGTGATGGCGGTGCTGACCGCCACCAACCTCTTCTCGGTGGCCTCCTACGGCGAGTTCGAGTTCTGGTTCGCCGGCATCAAGGTGGTGGCGATCGCCGCCTTCCTGGTGATCGGCACGCTGGCCGCGTTCGGGCTGCTGCCCGGCACCCACGCGGTCGGCACGGAGAACCTGACCGGCCACGGCGGCTTCCTCCCGCACGGTGTGGGCGCGGTCTTCACCGGCATGCTCACCGTGGTCTTCGCCTTCATGGGCAGTGAGATCGTCACCCTGGCCGCCGGCGAGTCGGAGGACCCGGAGAAGGCGGTCAGCAAGGCCACCAACAGTGTGATCTGGCGCATCGGCATCTTCTACCTGGGTTCGATCCTGCTGGTCGTGACCCTGCTCCCGTGGGACTCGGCGGCCGTCAAGGGCAGCCCCTACGTGGCCGTGCTGGAGCACGTCGGCATCCCGGGCGCCGGCCAGGTGATGGACGTGATCGTGCTGACCGCCGTGCTCTCCTGCCTCAACTCGGGGATGTACACCGCCTCCCGGATGGCCTTCTCGCTGGGCCAGCGCGGCGACGCCCCCAAGGCCTTCGCCTCGGTGACCAGCCGCGGCGTGCCGCGGATCGCGATCCTCGTCTCGGTGGTCTTCGGCTTCGTGGCGGTGTTCTTCAACTACACCTCCCCCGACACCGTCTTCTCCTTCCTGCTCAACTCCTCCGGCGCGGTGGCGCTCTTCGTCTGGCTCGTGATCTGCTTCTCCCAGTTGAGGATGCGCAAGATCATCGAGCGCGAGACGCCCGAGCGCCTGACCGTCCGGATGTGGCTGTACCCCTACCTCACCTGGACCGCGATCGGCATGATCGGCTTCGTGATGGCGTACATGTTCACCGACGCCGACGGGCGGAAGCAGATGTACCTGTCGCTGGTCGCCGCAGCCATCGTGCTGACGGCATCGGCCGTGGTGGGCCGCAGGCGACGGGCTGCGGCAGTGGCGCCGGCTGCCTGAGCCGTCGCGCCGCCCGCACGCCGGGCCCGGGAGCCGTTGCGGAGGCTCCCGGGCCCGGTGGCGTTTTCCGGCCCGGCGCCCCGGGGCCGGGACCGTCTCCGGCGCGCGGTGCGATTTCCGGCCCGGTGCCCGGCGGGCCCGCCCCCGGTACCGGATCAGGACGGGACGGAGATGACCCGCCGACGCCCAGCCCCTACCCTTCCCCCTATGCGAGATCTTGCAGCGGGGTTGGGGTACCTGGCCAAGGGCCAGAAGTGGGTGGGCCGGCACGGCCGCTGGTGGGGCTTCGGGATGCTGCCCGCGCTGATCACCCTGGTCGGGTACGTGGTGGCGCTGGTGTTCCTCGGCGGCTGGTCGGAGGAGCTCGCCGAGTGGGCCACCCCGTTCGCCGACGGCTGGGGCTCGCCCTGGCAGGGCCTGCTGCGCACCGCCCTCGCCGCGATCGTCTTCGGCGGCGGGCTGCTGATCTCCGTCATCACCTTCACCGCCGTCACGCTGCTGGTCGGCCAGCCGTTCTACGAGTCGCTCTGCGAGAAGGTCGACGAGACCGAGGGCGGCGCGCCCACCCCGCCGGACGTGCCGCTCTGGCGCGAGCTGGCCGTCTCGGCGCGGGACAGCCTCTACGTGCTGGTCCGGGTGGCCGGGTTCGGCGTCCTGCTGTTCGCCTGCGGGTTCATCCCGGTGGTCGGGCAGACGCTGGTGCCGGTGGCCGGGTTCCTGGTGTCCGGCTTCTTCCTCACCGTCGAGCTGACGGCGGTGGCCCTGCAGCGGCGCGGCGTGCCGCAGCGCGAGCGGATCCGGCTGCTGCGCTCCCGGCTCGGGCTCGCCTTCGGCTTCGGCGTGCCGCTGATCCTGGGCTTCCTCGTCCCGCTGGTGACCGTCCTCGCGATGCCCGGCGCGGTGGCCGGTGCCACCCTGCTGGCGCGCGACCTGGTGCCGGTGGAGGACGCCGAGGACGAGCCGGACGAGCAGGACCGGCAGGACCGGCAGGACCCGGCGGACGATGCGGGCGGGGCGCCGGAGGTGCCCGGGTACGGCGAGCATGGACCGGTGCCGGGGAACCCGTACGCGACGGGCCCGGAGCCGGTCCGGCCGTACGGGGGGCCGAACCCGTACTCCTCCCGCTGAGGGCCGGGGGCGCGGAGCGGTGACCGTCCGGTCACCGCGCGTCGCACCGGGGCCGCCGCGCTGTGAAGCCGCCCACACGGCTCCGCGCTGCTACTGCCCTCGATAGTTGTCGCCGGGCCGCGGTTCGCCCACGCAGCCGCGGAGCGGCACCGCCCGGCCGTACCGGCCCGGTGGCCGGACCCGGAGCGGACCGCGAAGAACGCAGGCCACCGCGCCGATTCACCCCCTGCTCCGTCGGACCGGCGGTCGACCGGCCGTCGGTCGACGGGATCGGACCCCCCACCTCGAAGCGCCCGGCCGCGGCCGGGCGCTTCGCCGTTCGGGCCGCCCCACCCACTACCCGCCGTAGTAGCCGCTGCCTTTGCCGCCCCCGCCGGGCTCTGCGAAGAATGGCCAGTCGCCAGGCAGCGCGAACCGGTCCGTCCGCCGCGCGTCCCGCCCGCCCCGCCGTCACGGCCGGGGTGCCATGGCCGTCCCGGACGGCCTCGCGGGCCCTGTCCGCCCGTGTCCTCGTGCCGGAGCCCCCGTGCTCCCCGGTACGGCCCCCGACGGAAAAGGATCGTCCGCTCCATGCAGCTCAGCCATGCCCGCCGCAACTCGCTGATCACCGGTATCACCACCCTCGTGGTGGCGGGTGCGGCCACCGCCGCCCTCGCCGTCCCGCAGAGCGGCGGCAGCGTCGCCGAGGCGGCCGCCCCGGTGGCCGGTGTCTCCGTGGACGGGCAGCCGGTGGCCGACCCGGCCGCGGCCGACGCCGCTGCTGCGGCTGCGGCTGCTGCCCAGGCACAGGCGCAGGCCCAGGCCCAGGCCGAGGCGGACGCCGCCGCGCAGGCGCAGGCCGCCGCGCAGGCCCAGGCCGAGGCGAAGGCCCAGGCGGACGCCAAGGCCAAGGCCGACGCGGAGGCCGCCGCCTCCCGCTCGCAGGAGCGCGCCGCGCTCAACGCGAAGCCCGCCTACTCCGGCAGCGCCCGGGAGATCGCCGCCCAGATCGTCCCGGCCGGCCAGCTGCAGTGCTTCAGCAACATCGTGTCCCACGAGAGCAGCTGGAACCACCTCGCCGTCAACGCCTCCTCCGGCGCCTACGGCCTGGTCCAGGCGCTCCCCGGCTCCAAGATGGCCTCGGCCGGCGCCGACTGGCGCACCAACCCCGCCACCCAGATCAAGTGGGGCCTGGACTACATGAACTCCCGGTACGGCAGCCCCTGCGGCGCCTGGTCCTTCTGGCAGAGCCACCACTGGTACTGAGCCGACCCGGCCGGTAGCAGCCCCGAGGACCCCGCGCGGCAGACCCGCGCGGGGTCCTCGCCCTTTCTCGCACCCAGGGGTCCGGGACCGCGCCGCGACCGGCCCGTCCGCGCGGCACCGGCGCCGTCGTCCGATCCGCCCGGCGGCGCCGTTCGACGTGGACACGTCCGGCATGCCGGGTGAAGATATGGCGCACGCTCGTACGATTTGACGCGGATTGATCAGAATTACCGACCGTCAGGGCTTTGCCACCTTCCGGCCGCGCTCCTACGCTCCGGCCTCATGCCCTCTCCCCTGATCAGCGTCGTGCTCCCCGCCTACGACCAGCAGAAACAGCTCGCGGAATGCCTCGACTCGCTCCTCGCGCAGTCCTTCCGCGACTTCGAGGTCATCCTGGTCGCGGACCGTTCCCCCGAGACCCCGGCCGACCTCGCCGACGCGTACGCGGCGCGGCACCCGCAGGTCTCGGCGCTGCACCTCAACGCCGCCGTCGGCGTGGGCGTCAGCCGGGACGCGGGCGCCGCCCGGGCGACCGGCGAGTACCTGCTCTTCCTCGACGCCGACCACCTGCTCCCCCGGGACGGCCTGCGCTCGCTCGCCGACCGGCTGGAGCAGACCGGCCCGGTGGACGTGCTCCTGTTCGGGCACACCCGGCGGCACGGCGGGCGCGACTGGCCGGGCGGCGCGGAGGCGGTGCTGGCCGACGCCGGGCCCGAGGTCACCGGGCCGGCCGCCCGCCCCGAGCTGCTCGGCGCGCCCGCGCTGATCTGGGACCGGCTGCTGCGGCGCGACTTCTGGCAGGGCCGCGCGCTCGCCTTCCCGGACGGCCGCTACGAGGAGATCCCGGCCGTGCACCGGGCCATGCTGACCGCCGGACGGATCGCCGTGCTGCCGCGCGCCTGCGTCCAGCTGCGGCGGCGGGAGACCGTCCACCCGGCCGGCTCGCCCGGCAGCAGCCAGTTCGACATCTTCGACCAGTACGAGCGCAGCTTCGCCCTGCTGGACGAGGTGGCGGCCTGGCAGCCGGAGCTGGAGGCCGTCCGCGACTCCCTGTTCACCCGGATGGTCCGGCACTACCTGTTCGTGTTCGACCTGGCCGGGTGCGTGGCGCGGGCCGAGCGGCCCCAGTTCTTCCACCGCGCCGCCGAGCACCACCGCCGCTTCCAGCCGGCCGGGCACCGGCGGCCCGGCGGGCGCGAGGGCGTGAAGTTCTCGCTGCTGGCCGGCGGAGCCTACCCGGCCTTCGAGATGGCCAAGCTCTCGCACATCGCCAAGGGCACCCTGACCGGCTCGGCCCGCCGGCGGGCCTCGGCCTGACCCGGACGGCCCCGGGCCGGGAGACCGGACAGCCGTCCGGCGGAGCCGGAGCCGGCGTGCGGCCGACACTCCGTCGGCCGCACGCCGGGGTGGCCCGTACCGGGCGCGCCGTCCGGCTGGGATGATCGGCGGCGGTACGCCGAGCCCACCCCCGGGAGGACCCCCGTGAGCCGACCGTCCGCCGCCCCCGGCGCCGACCTCGCCCGGGAGCTCGCCGCGACCCTGCGCGGCGACGTCCGCTTCGGCGCCGCCGAGCGCACCGTCTACAGCCACGACGCGTCCAACTACCGCCACCTGCCGCTCGGCGTGGTCAAGCCGGCCGACCTGGACGACGTCCGGACGGCCGTCGCGCTCTGCCGGCAGTACGGCGTACCGGTGGTGCCGCGCGGGGCCGGCACCAGCATCGGCGGGCAGGCGATCGGCCCGGGCGCGGTCGTCCTGGACTTCCGGCGCCACCTGGGCGCGGTGCACGGCGTGGACCCGGAGCGCCGCACCGCCCGGGTCGAGCCGGGCGCCGTGCTGGACCACCTCCAGCGGGCCGCCCGCCCGCACGGCCTGCGCTTCGGGCCGGACCCGTCCACGCACGGCCGGTGCACCCTCGGCGGCATGATCGGCAACGACTCCTGCGGCGCCCACTCCGTCGTCTGGGGGCGCACCTCCGACAACGTCGAGTCCCTCGACCTGCTGCTCGCCGACGGCACCGAACTCACCGTCGGCGGCCCGCTCGGGCCCGCCGAACGCACGGCGCTGCGCGCCCTGCCCGGGCGCGCGGGCCGGCTCCACCGCGACCTCCAGGACTTCACCGACCGCAACCTCGCCGTGATCCGCCAGGGCATGCCGGACCTGCCGCGCCGCACTTCCGGCTACCCGCTGGACGCCCTGCTCCCCGAACGCGGCCACCACCTCGCCCGGGCCCTCACCGGCACCGAGGGCACCTGCGCGCTGCTGCTCGGCGCCACCGTCCGACTGGTCGAGGACCCGCCCGCCCGCGCCCTGGTGGTGGCCGGCTACCCGGACGAGACGGCCGCCGCCGACGCCGTCCCCGCCCTGCTGCCGCTGCGCCCGCTGACCGTCGAGGGCATGGCCGCCGACCTGATCGCCGCGCTGCTCGCCGCCGGACCGCGCCCGCCCGCACTGGACCGGCTGCCCGAGGGCGCCTGCTGGCTCTTCCTGGAGACCGCCGGCGCGACCCCCGCCGAGGCCCTCGACGCGGCCCGGCGGCTCGCCGACGCCGTCCGCCGGGAGCGCTCCGCCACCACCTCGCTCGTCACCGACCCCGGCGAGCAGCGCCAGCTCTGGGGCGTGCGCGAGGCCGGCGCGGGGATCGTCACCCGGCTGCCCGGCGGCGGCGAGGCCTGGCCAGGCTGGGAGGACTCCGCCGTCCCGCCGGAGCGGCTCGGCGACTACCTGCGCGACCTGCGGGCGCTGCTGCGCCGCCACCACCTGCGCGGCGTCCCCTACGGGCACTTCGGCGAGGGCTGCGTCCACCTGCGGATCGACTTCCCGCTCACCGCGCCGCACGGGCCGGCGGTGTTCCGGGAGTTCCTGGAACAGGCCGCCGACCTCGCGGTCTCGTACGGCGGTTCGCTCTCCGGTGAGCACGGCGACGGGCAGGCCCGCGCCGAGTTGCTGCCCCGGATGTACCTGCCCGGGATCATCGCGCTCTTCGGCGAGTTCAAGCGGATCTGGGACCCCGACAACCTGCTCAACCCGGGCGCCCTGGTGGACCCGCGCCCGCTCGACGCCGACCTGCGGCTGGCCGGGCCGGTGCGCGCGCTCCCGCTCGCCCTCCCGTACGCGCAGGACGACGGCAGCCTCGCCAAGGCCGTGCACCGCTGCGTCGGGGTGGCCAAGTGCGTGGACCCCGACACCGGGGTGATGTGCCCGAGCTACATGGCCACCGGCGAGGAGCGCCACTCCACCCGGGGCCGCGCCAGGCTGCTCGCCGAGATGCTGCGCGGCGCGGAGGGCGCCATCCCGGACGGCTGGCGCTCACCGGAGGTCAGGGAGGCGCTGGACCTCTGCCTCGGCTGCAAGGGCTGCGCCGGCGACTGCCCGGTCCACGTCGACATGGCCACCTACCGGACCGAGTTCCTGCACCAGCACTACCGGCACCGCCCCAGGCCCCTGTCGCACTACTCGATGGGGTGGCTGCCGCTCTGGCTGCGGGCCGTCGCCCTCGCCCCCGGCGCGGCGAACCTGATCGCCCGGTCGGCCGCCGCCGGCCCGCTGAAGCGGCTCGGCGGGGTGGACCGGCGCCGGCCGGTCCCGGTGTTCCCGCCCGAGACCTTCACCCGCTGGTACCGCCGTCACCGCGCCGCGCACCCCGCCCCGGCCGGCGCCCGCCCCGTCCTGCTCTGGCCGGACACCTTCTCCGACCACCTCCAGCCGAACGTGCTGCGCGCCGCCGTCGAGGTGCTCTCCCACCTGGGCTTCGACGTCCGGCTGCCGGACGGCCCCGTCTGCTGCGGGCTCACCTGGTTTTCCAGCGGCCAGCTGGGCACCGCCCGGCGGGTGATGCGGCGCAGCCTGCGCGCGCTCGCCGCCACCGGGCTGCCCGCCGGCACCCCGGTGGTCGGCATGGACCCGAGCTGCACCGCCACCCTGCGCGAGGACCTGCCCCGGCTGCTCGGCGCCGACGGCCGCCCGCTCGCCGAACGGACGCGCACCTTCGCCGAGTTCATCGACCAGTACGCGCCGGACGCCCCGCTCCCCCGGCTCCCGCTGGACGCCGTCACCCAGACCCACTGCCACCAGCACGCCGTCCTCGGCACCGCCGCGGACCGCCGGGTGGAGGCCCGCACCGGTCTGCGCAACCGCGTCCTCGACTCCGGCTGCTGCGGGCTGGCCGGCAGCTTCGGCTTCGAGCGGGGCCACTTCGAGGTGTCCGTGACGATCGCCGAACGCGTGCTGCTGCCCGAGCTGCGCGCGGCGGACCCGGACACCGTCGTGCTGGCCGACGGCTTCAGCTGCCGCACCCAGATCGCCCACCTGGCCGAGGGCCGCCAGGCCCTCCACCTCGCCGAACTGCTGCAGCGGGGCCTCCGGGAGCAGCACTGACCGCCCGGTGGGAGCGGCGTGCGGCCCTAGACCGCCTGCGGCTCCTGCACCTCCGTCGACCGCGGCGGCTCCTCCGCGCAGACCGCCGAGACGAACTCCGCCAGCCGGGCCTGCGGCAGGCCGCGCGCGATGTCCGCCTCGCTGATCATCCCGACCACCTCGTGCTCCGGGTGGTTGATCACCGGGAGCCGGCGCACCCGGTACTGCTCCATCATCCGCAGCACCTGCTCGGCGTCCTCGTCCGCCTCCACCGTCATCGGCCGGCCCTGGGCGATCTCGCCCGCCGTCACCTGCTCGGGGTCGCGGCCCTCGGCGACGCACTTCAGCACGATGTCGCGGTCGGTCACGATGCCGAGCAGCTTCTGCCGCTCACCGCAGATGGGCAACGCCCCGACGTCGCGCTCCCGCATGATCCGGGCGGCGGAGGCGAGGGTCTCGTGCTCACCCACGCACGCCGCGCCCGGGTGCATGATGTCGCTGGCTCTGGTCATGATCGGCCTCCTGACGTGCCTGCCACTCCCGTCCCTCCATCGTGGTCCGGGCCAGGGGGCGCCGCCACCGGGCCCGGCGCGGGGTGGCCGGCGCCGTTCAGCCGGTCCACCGGCGACTGCTCCAGCACCTCCTCCAGCGGCGGGAGTTCGAGCTGCTCCACCTCCGGCAGCGGCGGCGGTTCGGCCGGTGACGGCTGCGCGCCCGCCTGCTCGCCGCCGTCGCCCACCGTCTTGCGGTGCACCTCCGCCGCGCTGTCCAGGAACCGCAGCAGCTCGACCGGGAACGGCAGCACCAGCGTCGAGTTCTTCTCCGCCGCCACCTCCACCACGGTCTGCAGCAGCCGCAGTTGGAGCGCCGCCGGAGTCGCGCTCATCACCGCCGCGGCCTCCGACAGCCGCGCCGAGGCCTGGTACTCGCCGTCCGCCGTGATGATCCTCGCCCGGCGCTCCCGCTCGGCCTCCGCCTGCCGGGACATCGAGCGCTTCATCGACTCCGGCAGGGCGACGTCCTTGATCTCGACCCGGTCGATCTCGATGCCCCAGCCCAGCGCCGGGCTGTCGATCATCAGCTCCAGTCCCTGGTTGATCGGCTCCCGGTTGGCCAGCAGGTCGTCCAGCTCGCTCTTGCCGATGATCGAGCGCAGCGAGGTCTGGGCGACCTGCGAGATGGCGAAGTTGTAGTCCTGCACGTTGACGGTCGCCTTCACCGGGTCCTCCACCCGGAAGTAGACGACCGCGTCCACCCGGACGGTCACGTTGTCGCGGGTGATGCCCTCCTGGGCGGGGATCGGCATCGTCACGATCTGGACGTTCACCTTGCGCAGCCGGTCCGCCACCGGCATCAGCCGCACCAGCCCGGGGCCCTGGACCTGCTCGCGCACCCGGCCGAAGCGGAACACCACGCCCCGCTGGAACTGCTGCACGACCCGGACGCTCAGCCCGGCCCACACGGCCACCAGTACGACGGCCGCCAGCACCGCATCGAATATCAGCATCGCGGTCTCCTCGCGCGCACCGCCGCCCCGGCGGTCGCCGCCCCGGCCCGGCCGGGGGCCGCCGGAGCAGCCGGTTCCACGCTACGCCTGCGGAGGCGCCGCCGGAACGGGCCGCCCGTCGGCCGCCGGCCGCCGCGCCTAAGATCGTCCCCATGTCCCAGCCCGCAGCCGACGGCCCGGCCACCGGCCCCCAGGACCCGGGCCACCCCGTCGCGGCCGCCGCCCGCACGGCCACGGTCCCCGCGCTGGACGCCGTCGTCACCGGCTGCCGCGCCTGTCCCCGGCTGGTCGAGTGGCGCGAGGCGACCGCGCGCACCAAGCGCCGCGCCTACCTGGACTGGGACTACTGGGGCCGCCCGATCCCCGGCTTCGGCCCGCCCGACGCGCCGCTGGTCCTGGTCGGCCTCGCCCCCGCCGCGCACGGCGGCAACCGCACCGGCCGGATCTTCACCGGCGACCCGTCCGGCGACCTGCTCTACGCCACGCTCCACGCGCTCGGGCTGGCGAACCGCGCCGAGTCGGTCCGGCACGGGGACGGCCTGCGCCTGCACGGGGTCCGGATCACCGACCCGGTGCGCTGCGCGCCGCCCGACAACAAGCCGACCACCGCCGAACGGGACACCTGCCGCCCGTGGATCACCCGCGAGCTGGAGCTGCTGCGGCCGACCGTGCGGACCGTCGTGGCGCTCGGCGGCTTCGCCTGGCAGGCGCTGCTCCCGGCGGTCGCCGCCGCCGGCTGGCAGGTGCCCCGGCCCCGGCCGGTCTTCGGCCACGGCGCCCGGGTCACCCTGCCGGCCGCCGACGGCGGACCGCCGCTGGAGCTGTACGGGTGCTACCACGTCAGCCCGCGCAACACGAACACCGGCCGGCTGAGCACCGTCATGCTGCGCGAGCTGCTCCGCGAGGCCGCCCGTTCGGCCGGTCTGGACCCCCTCCCGGAGCGCCCGGGCGCCGGTGGGGAGCCGTAGCCGTCCGGCGGCCCCTCAGCCCGCCAGTACCTCGGTCAGCAGCCCGCCGACCAGCCGGACGCCGTCCTCGGTGAGGATCGACTCGGCGTGGAACTGCAGCGAGGCGAAGTACGGGCCGCGCAGCGCGTGCACCTCGCCGGTGTCCGCGTCGCGGCTCACCTCGACCAGGCCGACGCCCTCGCACTCGACCTTGGCCTCGACGCTGCGGGCCGCGAAGGTGTTGTAGAAGCCCACCCGTTCCCGGACGCCGAAGAGGTCGATCTCCCGTTGCACGCCCTGGTTCGGTGCCTCCCGGCGGACCAGCGGGAGGCCGAGCCGCAGGCCGAGCACCTGGTGGCTGAGGCAGACCGCGAAGAACGGCCGCCGCTCCCGGAGCAGCGTGTCGATCGTCGACCGCAGCCGCGCGATCTTGGGGTGGCCCGCGCCGCGCGGATCTCCCGGGCCGGGGCCCATCACGACGAGGTCGTACCCGTCCGGCGCGTACGGCTCGTCGAACCGGCGGACCGTCACCGCGAGGCCGAGCGAGCGGAGCTGGTGGTCGATCATCGCGGTGAAGGTGTCCTCCGCGTCCACCACGAGCACCCGGCGACCGGTCAGGGCGGACCTCGGCCGGGAGCGCGCGGACACCGGTGCCAGCCAGAAGTCGGCGATGCCGGCGTTGCGCCGCTCCAGCGCGGCCCGGACGTCCGGGTGCGCGCCGTAGACGGCCGGGGTCGGGGCCGGGGTCGGGGTCAGGGCCGGGGCCGGGGCCGGGGTCAGGGTCGGAGTCGGGGCCGGTGCCGCCGGGCCGTCCGCCTGAAGGGCCGCGAGCAGGCCCGCCGCCTTCGCCCGGGTCTCGGCCACCTCCTGCTCGGGGTCGGAGTGGCGCACCAGGGTGGCACCCACCCCGATCCGGACCCGGCCCGCGTCGTCGATGTCGGCCGTGCGGATCAGGATCGACGAGTCCAGCGCGGATCCGCCGTGCTCGTCGCGCCCGATCAGCGCGACCACCCCGCTGTAGTAGCCGCGGCCCTGCGGCTCGTACCGGCGGATGACCCGGCAGGCGCTCTCCAGCGGGCTGCCGGTGACGGTCGGGGCGAACAGCGTCTCGCGCAGGATCTCCCGCGGATCGCGGTCGGTGCGCCCCTCGATGAAGTACTCGGTGTGCGCCAGCCGCGCCATCTCCTTGAGGTACGGGCCCACTACCCGGCCGCCCTCCGCGCAGATCCGGGCCATCATCTTGAGTTCCTCGTCCACCACCATGTACAGCTCGTCGGCCTCCTTGCGGTCGGCCAGGAAGTCCATCACCCCGGGCAGGGTCGGGCCGGACGGCGGGTACCGGTAGGTGCCGCTGATCGGGTTCATCACGGCCCTGCCGCCGGCGAGGCTGAGGTGCCGCTCCGGGGTGGCGCCGACGAACGTACGGGCGCCGGTGTGCACGATGAAGGTCCAGTAGGCGCCCGACTCGCCCCGCACCAGCCGCCGGAAGAACGAGAGCGCGCTGTGCGTGGTGTAGCCGGTGATGTCGGCGAGGAACGAGCGCTTGATCACGAAGTTCGCGCCCTCGCCCCGGCCGATCTCGTCGGCGACGACCCTGCGCACCGTCCCGGCGTAGGTCTCGTCGTCCACGTCGAAGTGGCCGCCGGCCAGCGTGATCGGCACGTCCGGGAGCCGTCGCAGCACCTCGGCCAGCGGCAGCACGCCCTGGTCGGTGACGGTCATCGCGATCAGCGGCTCGCCGTCGTCGGCGCAGGCGTAGCCGCGCTCGGCGATCTGCCGGTAGGGGACGATCGCCAGCACCTCGTGACGGGCGTCCCCGGCGGCGGCCCCGGCGGGAACGGCCCCGGCGGGAACGGGAAGCTCGGCGAGCGTCCCCGGCGTCGACACCGTGCCGACCAGCACGTCCAGCGCGTCCGGCCCGGTCGACTCCGGGCGGTGGATGAGGGCGAAGGGCGGCGGCCGCAGTCCGAGGACGCGGTCCAGCAGGTCCACGGGGTACGGCGCCGCCCCGGCCCCGGTCATGCGCCGGCCTCCCCCGGGCCACCGGCCGCGACGGCGGCCGGCCGGAGCCCCGCGAGGACGTCGTCGGTGGTGACGACCACGGCGCAGCGCTGCGCCGCGTAGTCCAGGGCCAGCCGGTGGTACTCCTCGGAGAAGTCCGCGACGGCGTCCGCCACCAGGAACGGCTGGATGTCGTTGGTGAACGCCTCGACCGCGGACATCAGCACCCCGACGTGCGCGTAGACGCCGCAGAGGACGAGCTGGTCGCGGCCCTGCTCGCGCATCCGGTCCAGCAGGCCGGAGCGGAAGAAGGCGCTGTACCGCCACTTGGTGAACACCCAGTCGGCCGGGGCCGGTTCGAGCGGCTCGACGACCTGCCGGTCGACCGGGTCGACCCGCATGCCCGGCCCCCAGAAGTCCTTCAGCAGGCCGCGCTCCTCCTCGGTCATGCCGCCGGGCTGGGCGGTGTAGGCGACCGGGACCCCCAGGGCGGCGCTGCGCTCGCGCAACCGGGCGGCGTTGCCGACCAGGTGGTCGCGGACGGCCGCGGGGAACGGCCGCAGGAAGTAGCGCTGCATGTCGTGCACGAGCAGCACCGCCCGGTCCGGGTCCACGGTCCACCGGGCGGTGTTGCCGGGCAGGTCGGCCGCGGTCGGCATCGGGTACGGCGCGATGGGGGGTATGCCCGCCATGGCCTTCCTCTCCTGGGTTCCTGGGTCGAATCGCTGGTGGGGCTGGTGGGACCGAGCGCTGTCGAGCGGGAGCGGACGGGCCGCCGGGTGGGGTGGTGCGGGCGGCCGCGCCGGTGGGCCGGTCCGGCGCCGCGGCCGCCGGGGGCGGTGGCGTCCGCGGTGCCGGACCGGGGCACGGTGGCGCCGCGGGTACGCGGCGCCCGGGGGCGGGTGGGCTCAGCCCTGGGCCGCGGCGGCGCCCACCGGGGTCGACCGGCCGGTCAGCCACCAGGCCGAGACCACGGAGAGGGCCTGGCCCGGGTTGAGCCGGGGGTCGCAGAAGCTCGTGTACTTGGCCCCGACCTCGTCGATCCGGGCTTCGCTCTGGACGCATTCGGTCACGTCGTCGGGAGTCGTCTCCAGGTGGAGCCCGCCCGCCGTGCCGCCGGCGTTGCGGACGGCGTGCTGGAACTCCCGCACCTCGCGGGAGATCTCCCGCACGAACCGGGTCTTGAGGCCGTCCGGTGTGCTGACGGTGTTGCCGTGCATCGGGTCGGTGAGCCAGATCACCGGGTGGCCCGCGGCCTTCACCGCCTCGACGAGGACGGGCAGCCGCCCGGCCACCGCCTCGGCCCCCATCCGGGCGATCAGGGTGAGCCGGCCCGGCTCGCGCCGGGGGTCGAGCCGCTCGCACAGGGCCAGCAGGTCGTCGACCGTCATGGTGGGACCGACCTTGCAGGCCACCGGGTTCATCACCTCGGCGAGCAGGGTGACATGGGCGCCGTCGACCTGCCTGGTCCGCTCGCCGATCCACGGCCAGTGGGTGGAGGCGAGCAGCAGCCGCCCCTCGTCGTCCCGGCGCAGCAGGGGGACTTCGTAGTCGAGCAGCAGTGCCTCGTGGCTCGTCCAGACGGGCGTCCCGATGGAGAGGGGCCCGCCGCGGCTGCGCCAGCCCAGGTGTCCCATGACGTCGTAGGCGGTCTGGTAGCCCGTCAGCAGCCTCAACGGGTCGGGGCGCCGCAGCTCCGGGTCGGGCTCCGGACTGTTGACCATGTGACCCCGGTAGACCGGCAGTTCGACGTTCCCGACCCGCTCGGTGGGGTGGGAGCGGGGCTTGGCGAACTGTCCGGCGATCCGGCCGGCGCGGATCACCGGCTTGCAGGTGTCCAGTTGGAGCGCGCCCGCGAGCAGGTCGAGCACGCCGACCTTGCGGGCCACGTAGCCGGGGGTGCACTCGGCCGGGTCCTCCGCGCAGTCGCCCGCCTGCACCACGTGGGCTTCGCCCGCGGCGACCCGGGCCAGCAGCGCGCGCAGGGTACGGACGTCCTCCGCCTCGACCAGTGCGGGGCGGGTCGCCAGTTCCTTCCGCACCTGGCGGACCAGCGCGGTGTCCTCCCACGGTGGTTGCTGCAACGCGCTTTCCAGTCGGATATCGAGCAGAGTACTTTCCACCGATTTCTCCAAATCGCGAACGGGCGATGGGCGCGGTCGCCCCACGGCCGAGCAGGCGAGCGTCGTGCGCGGCTGTCAACGGAGCCGGAATTCGAATCCACACAGGCCCGGGGGGCGCGGTCGCCGCACCGTCGGCGGGACCGGGGAACTTCTCGTTCGTCCTGGGTGAACGTCGATGGAACACGGGGGCGGTGGGCGCAGAGGTCGGGCCGGACCGCCGCATCGCGACGGTGGGCGCCGAACCGTCGGCGGCCTCCGCCACCGTCCAAATCATGGAACAGAACGGAGTGCCGGCCAACGTTCGTCACCGCACTTCGTCAGGTGACCGGCACTTCGTCAGGTGACCGCTACTCCGTCAGGTGCCGAATAGTCCATCAGGTCGCTGCGGGCACGTAGCACCACCGGCGGGCACACCGGTTCGACGGGGCTCCGAAGCCAGCTCGACGAACTGAATCGGCGTCAAATCATCGTGACAGCAGGACGACAGGCCGACCTGGTGACGTCCGGACGAGGGCCTGCGAGACTTCGGGCCATGAACAGCGACCTCCTCTCCGGCAGAATCGTCCTCATCACCGGCGCGAGCAGCGGCATCGGCGCCGCGGCGGCCCACGTGTTCGCCCGGGAGGGCGCCACCGTGGTGCTCACCGCCCGCCGGGAAGAACGCCTGGCCGCACTGACCGCCGAACTACGCGAAAAGGGAGCCCGCGCCGCGTACGTGGTCGGCGACGTATCCGTCGCCCGAGATGCCGCGAGGGCGGTGGAGTTCGCCGTGGCCGAATTCGGGCGGCTCGACTCGGCCTTCAACAATGCGGGGATCGGCGGTGACCGCACCCCGCTGCACCTGATGTCGGACGACGTCTACGACACCGTCATGGACACCAATGTGCGCGGCGTCTTCAACTGCCTGCGGTACGAGATAACGGCGATGCTGGAACAATCCGGCGGGGGCACCATCGTCAACAACAGCAGTGTGGGCGGCCTGGTGTCGATCCCCGCCGCCGCCCCCTACATCGCCTCGAAGCACGCGGTCATCGGCTTCACCAGGGCCGCCGCCGACGAGTACGCCAAGCAGGGCATCCGGGTGAACGCGGTCGCCCCCGGAACCACCCGCAGCGAGATCACGGCCGACTGGTTCGGCCGCAATCCCGGCCTGGAGGATCTGGCCAACTCGCTGACGCCGCAGGGGCGTACGGCGGCTCCGGAGGAGATCGCGGAGGCGGCGGCCTGGCTGCTGAGCGACCGCTGCCCGTTCCTGACCGGTACCGTCCTGCCGGTGGACGGCGGCTTCGTCAACCGGTGAGCCGCCCCCGGCCGCCCGGCGGTGGCACCGTCACCGCCGCAGACCGTTGAACTCGACCCGGAAGGCCGGCTCCCCGCCCTGCGTGCCCGTGACCCGGACGGCGCACCGGGCGGGGTGGCCGGCCGGTGTCTCCTCCGCCTCGATCCAGCACGGCCGGTCGAACTCCACGTACCGCCGGAAGCTGGTGGCGACCCGCAGGGGCAGGAAGGACGACCGGCCCCGGAGGGCCTGCGCGGCCTGGGCCGCGGCCTCCAGCAGGGCCAGCCCCGGGACGTGGTCGACGGGATGGTCGAAGAGCAGGTGGTTGTCGATGTCGTTGCGCAGCAGCCAGCGGTGCGGCCGGTCGCCCGGCGCGAGGGCGACGTCGGTGGCGCGCGGCCGGGCCACGAGGTCGGCGGCTATCGGCTCCGGTAACGGCCAGGCGCCCCAGCCGACCCCGAGGCCGTCTCCCCGCACCCGCCGGTAGGCGGCGGGCGAGATCCAGCCGAACTCGGAGTCCGCCCGGGCCGCCACGACGCCGTCGCAGCGGATCAGGATGCCCATCCGCAGAGAGCTGACGGACCGTCGGTTCCGCACGGCGCCCGCCACCGTGACCCGCACGTCCAGTCTGGCGCTCCGGCCGCGTGGCGCGCGGAAGTCCGGGTCGATCGTGTAGTCCAGGGTGCTCAACACGGTCTGATGGGTCAGCGGGACGCCGTACTCGGCGTGCGCGACGACCAGGCCGCTCTGTCGGATGGTCTGGGCGAGTATCCGCGGGTCGTACGGCAGACCCACCTGCACGGCCGGCCACCGGACGCCGACCCCGAACTCGTCGGCCCCCAGTCGCTCCCAGCCGGTGACCAGGACGGACGTGCTCCGCCGCAGATGCGCGTAGGCGCCTACGAGAGCAGGCGAAGGAGTGGATGAACGTGGTGCGAGCGTGACGTCTTGCAAGGCCCCCCCTTGGTCTGACGGGTCGGCACAGCTCAGTGGACTGTGCTATTCAAGTACCGGCTCTCCGGTCGGTTTCGAACCATGAGCAAGTCTAGTTCAAGCAATGGTAAAGAGAATGCAGTGGAGGCATAAAGTGTCAAGGCAGGAGCGCGCGATCCATACCCGCCGGCTGATCCTGGAGGCCGCGGCCGAGATGTTCAACGAGCTCGGGTACGACGCCACCACCATCGGCGGCCTCATCGAGCGCATCCAACTCACCCGCGGCGGCCTCTACTTCCACTTCACCACCAAGGAACAGCTCGCCCGCGGCGTGCTGGCCGAGGCGGTGACCATGGAGGGGCTGGCCCCGCAGGCCTTCAAGCTGCAGGAGTGGGTGGACCTCGCCCTGCTGCTCGCCCACCGGCTGCCCCGGGAGCCGATGCTGAGCGCCGCGATCCGGCTGTCCGTGGACGTCAAGTCCCGCGGCCTGTTCGGCACCCGCTGGCCCGACTGGATCGAGGTGGGGCAGGGACTGCTGACCGAGGCGAAGGAGCGCGGCGAACTGCTCGCGCACGTCGACCCGGCCGAGACCGCCCGGCTGTTCGTGGGGGCGTGGACCGGGGTCCAGCTGATCACCGAGACCCTGCCGGAGCGGACCCTCTCCCAGGAGATCTCGAACCTGTTCGCACTCGTCCTCCCCAATGTCGCCAGCGCCGGCGTGCTGGCCAGGCTGGACTCCTCCCCCTACCGCGCGAAGCGCCTCCTGGAGGAGGCCGGCCGGGCCGGGGCGCCGTCCCCCGTCGACTGACCGGCCGTCCGGACCACCGCCCGACCACCCTCGCCCCGCCGACCGTGCCGGCCGGCCGGCACGGAATTCGCACCTGCGATTCCCGCGCCCACGCGGCACGACGGGGCAGCCACCGTCCGCGCCGGCCTGTATAAATGAGAACAGGACAGCAGTCCTCTTTTGGGAGTCCGACCCGGACGACGCCGATGCGGGGCGGCGGTCCGTCCGGTCGGCTGGGGTGGCGGACCACGGGGGGATCAACCATGCGGCACCTGCACGGATCCGTCGGCGCGACGGACGGCGAACCGGCCGCCGACACGGCGCTCGACCCCGAGCTCAGCGCCCAGTTGTTCGGCTCGCTGCGGCGCAGCGGCCAGCGGCTCAAGGCCGAGCAGTACGTCCGCGGCCTGCTCGCTCTGGAGGGGCGCAAGACCCTGCGCGGCATCGCGGCGCAGTTCGACGGCGCCGCGGCGCAGCAGAGCGTCCACCACTTCATCAGCGCGTCGCCCTGGGACTGGATGCCGGTGCGGCACGCCCTGGCCCGCGAGGTGCAGCGGGCCCTGGCCCCGCAGGCCTGGGTGATCAGACCGATCCTGATACCCAAGGCCGGCTCCCATTCGGTCGGCATCGACCAGCAACTGCTGCCGCTCGGACGGATCGTCAACGGCCAGCACGCGGTGGGGGCCTGGCTGGCCTCCGGACACTGCGCCGTCCCCGTCGACTGGCAGCTGCGGCTCTCCGACCGCTGGCTGACCGATCCGCTGCGGCAACGGGCGAGCGTTCCCGCCGACGCCGCGGTCGCCACCATCGAGGACTGCGTCCGGGCCGCGGTGGCCGACATCCGGGAGATCGGCGGGGTGCTGCGCGGGCCGGTCGTGGTGGACGTCGGGGAGGTGGACGCCGTGGCGGTCGCCCGCCACCTGGCGGCCCTGGGCGTCGCGTTCGTGGTGCGGGTCGGCCCGCAGGCCCAGCTCTGGCTCGACCGGACCGAACTGCCCAGCTACAGCGGCCGGGAGCACACCGTGGGCGAGCTCGCCGAGTCGCTCCCCCGGCTGCGCCGGCAGGTGAATCCGGGCGACGGCCCGACGACCGCGGTGGCGATCCCGGTGGTGACCTCGCCGGCCCGCGGGGAGCGGATGCTGCTGCTCGGCGAGTGGCGGCCCGCCGGGCGCCCGCGCCGGCGGCTCTGGCTCACCAACGCCGACGCGCCCTCCGTCCTCACCGCGCTGCGGCTCACCCGGCTGCCGGGTGTCGTCCTGCGGGACTTCACCGCGATCTCCGAGCGGGTGGGGGTACGGGACTTCGGCGGGCGGTCGTTCCCGGGCTGGCACCGGCACATCACGCTGGCGTCGGTCGCCCACCTGATCGCCACCCTGGAGAACCGGCGGCCGCTGCTGCCCGGCGGCCGGGCCGGACGCTGACCCACCGGCTCCGGCTTCACAGGACTACTGTCCGGTAATGTGACACTCTCACACCTCATGCCATGGCATCGCCCCGGTTCGCTCCTTACTGTCTGGAGCAGCGCACGAGCACGTTCATGACCGCCCCGGGAGACCGAACAGGAGTGTGCACACGTGGAGTTCACCTTTGCCGGACTTCCCTGGCGGAGCTCCGGACGGGGCCCAGCACGGGCCATGCCCGCAGGACAGGATGGGCGTCCGCTCAGTGGCTTTGCCTCCCGCCCCTGATCGAGCGCGGACCGGTCGGCTCCCGCACTGAGGACAGGGGCGCCGCACCGCCAGGAAGCCGCTCCCCCACCCGCGGCAGGGCCCGGCGACGGCCGGTCCCGCTTCCGACCCTCACCCCGACCCGCGCCTCCCTGACCCGACCCGACCCACCTTGACCCGCACCGCCCCGACCCGACCCGACGCTCCCGATCCGCCCGGCCACCGCGAGGCCGGGCCCCGCCGCCGCCGTCCGGCGCCTCCCCCGAACACCACGACCACGGAGACGACTTGACCTCTCAGACGTTGGCACAGCGACGGCGCACCCAGGCTCCGGTCGGCGACAACGACCGGTCGAAGCCCTCCGCCCGCCCCCTGCGCCCCACCGGATTCCCCTCTTCCGTTCCGGCCCCCGTCCCGGCCCCCATCCCGCCTGCGGCCGCCTCGCCGTGCCCGGCGCCGGCCGGTCCGCACGGCACCGCCTCCCCGGTCCGGCTCGCGCCCGGAGGGCCGTCCGCGGCGGCCGAGCCGTCCGGACCGGGCCCGGCCCGGCACCCCCGCACACCGTTCCCGCCCGGCGCCCACGACGTCCTGCTCACCGAGCTGTGCTCGATCCTGTTCACCTCGCTGTCCCGCAGCGACCAGTGCCGCAAGGGCATGCAGTACCTGCGCGGGCTGCTGGAGACCGAGGGGCGCAAGTCGATCCGCAACATCGCGGCGCTGCTCGGCAAGCCGGCCTCGGAGCAGAACCTGCACCACTTCATCTGCAGTTCGACCTGGGACTGGATCCCCATCCGCCGGGCGCTGGCCCACTACCTGGCCGGTGCGGCGGCCCCCCAGGCGTGGGTGGTGCAGCCGATGATCATCCCCAAGACGGGGCAGCACTCGGTCGGCGTCGAACGGCACTTCTTCCCGACCCTCGGGCAGGTGCTGAACGCCCAGCACGCCATCGGCGTCTGGGCGGCCTCGGAGGAGCTGAGCACCCCGGTCAACTGGCGCCTGCATCTGCCCGAGGCCTGGCTCAAGGACGATCTGCGGCGCAGTCAGGTGTCGATCCCGGACGAGGCCGGGGTGGAGACCCTCGGCGAGTGCGTGACCGAGGCCTGCCTGGAGACCACCACGGGCTGGGGGCTGCCGGTCCGGCCCGTGGTGCTCGACATCGGTGAGTCACAGGCCATGACGATCTTCGGGAAGCTGCACGCCCACGGGGTGCCGCTGCTCGCCCGGGTCGGCGGCGACCTCCGGCTCTCCGTACTGGACCAGGCCCTGCCCGCCTCGGGGAGCAGGCCGCAGCCGGCGCTGCGCATCATGAGCCTGGCCAAGGACCTGCGCCGGCTCGTCCCCGGCCGGGAGCACGGCCGGGAGCACGGTCCGCACACGGCCCCCCGGGCGGTACCGGCCGCCACCGTCCGGGTCGGCCTGCCCGCGCCGTCCGCACCGGGCACACCGACCGCACCGGGCACTCCGGGCACTCCGGGCGCTCCGGGCACTCCGGGCGCTCCGGGCGCTCCGGGCGCTTCGAGTGGTGAACTCCAGCTGCTGGGCATCGGTGAGGAGGGCGGGCACTGGCCCGCGGAACTCTGGCTGACCAACCTGACCGCCGTGCCACCGGCCACCCTGGTCCGGCTCAGCCGGCTCACCGGAAAGGTCGACCGGGACTTCACGGAGATCGCGGACCGGGTGGGCATCCGCGACTTCACCGGGCGCTCCTTCAGCGGCTGGCACCGGCACGTCACGCTGGCCTCGGCCGCCCACGCGGTCGTCGCCCTCGCCGACCGGCGCGAGCGGCCCGCCTGAGCGAACCACCACCGGCCGGGGGCGGCCGGGCTGGCGAGCGGCGGGGGCGGCGCCGGCCCCGGCCGTCAGCAGCAGGACAGCGCGTCGCAGGGCTTCGCCGCCCGCCGCCCGCCGGCCTCGCCCCACTCCGCGCCGACCGCCCGCTCGCCGCCCTCCGGCGGCTCCGCGCAGCTGCCCTCCGGGGCGATCCCGGCCCGCGCCTCCGCCGTCGCGAGCTGCGGCAGCATCAACCGCCAGAACGGCGTGACCGCCTGACGCGAGTTCCACCGGGGGTCGCGCCGCCCGAGCACCTCCAGCCCGGCGACGACGGCCGTGATCGCGGCCACGGCGTCGTCGAGCACGATGTCGGCGGCCAGGCTGCCCCGGGCCCTGGCGACGGTCAGCATCAACTGGACCCAGTCCTGCCACTGCTGCCACAGGTCGGCGCCGCCCGGCCAGGTGGCGTCGCTGCCGAGGCAGAACCCGGCCCGCAGCACCGCGTCGGTGGAGAGCCGCCGGGCCAGCAGGTGCGAGGTGTCGACGAGCAGCTGGAGCGGTACGGGGTGCCGCAGTGGAACGTTCCCGGTGATGTGCAGCAGGGTTTCCGCGGCGGCCGATTCGACCGCCTCGCCGAGCGCTCGCTTGTTCCCGAAGTGGAAATGCAGCGCACCGTGGCTGAGACCGGCCCGGACACAGATCTGGGTAATGGAGGATTCCGCGAATCCGGATCGGGCGAAGGTCTCCGCGGCAGAACGGATCAGTTCCTGCCGGGTGCGGACGGCACGATTCTGCTTGGCCATGGGAGCGCTCCGGAAATGGGGTGAGCGACGGGTGAAACGCACGGAAGCATGCCGCGGGGCGACAAGGGAGGCGTCGATTCCGGTAGCCGTTACGCGGCCCGGCCGGATCGTGCCCGACAGCACTCGCGCCGGGGTGGATCGCGCCCGGTCCGGATCGGCCTGGATCGGCACCCGGAGATTACCGCCGGGGCCGCCGCCCCCGGCCTGATCGGCATGCGCGCATTCACACGCACCGGGTCGGATTCTATCACCCCGGCAACCCTCCATGTACAGAACGTAATGGCCCGGAGCGCTGTCCCGGCTCGAATTGCTCGCCCTTTCGTTCGACCGCTCCGGCAACCACCCGGCATTCGCATGCCGCTGGAATATTCCGGCCCCAAACGGCCACCCCCGACCGCCCCGGGCCGCATGCGGAACCGCCCGGAGGGCCGGCCCGACGAATGCGGGCCGGCCCTCCGGGCGACCGGGTGTACGGGTTGCGCCGCGGGCGGTGTGCGCGCTCCCTGCGGTCAGCGCTCCAGCGGGCGGATCTCGAAGAGCTTGTAGGTGACGTCCACGCCCGCCAGCTGCCGGTCGGCGCTGCCCAGCATCGTCAGCGAGCTCCCCGCCTCGGCGGCGAGCTGGGCGATCCGGGCGGCGTCACCGAAGCTGTTGAAGGTGACCAGGGCCCGGCCGCCGGGCAGCACCCGGTCGTGCACCTGGGCGAGGTAGCGGCCGAGGGCGCTGTAGCCGCGGTCGAAGATCGCCCACTCGACGTCCTGCTTGAACTCGAAGTCCTTCGGCGCCTCGAAGACGCTGCAGTTCCAGAAGACGGTGTCGAAGCGCTCCTCGGGTCCGAGCGCGTCGAACACGTCGCTGCGCAGCACCCGGACCCGGTCGGCGACGGCGTGCCGTGCGGCGTTGCGGGCGGCACTGTCGACGGCGGTGTCGGTGATGTCGGTGGCGGTCACCCGCGCACAGCCGTGCAGGGCCGCCCAGACCGCGGTGACGCCGGCCCCGCAGCCGATCTCCAGGAAGCTGCCACCGGCCGGGTAGGGGATCGCGCCGGTGTACCACTCGGTGCCGGTGCCCGGTCGCGGCTCGTAGGTGCCGGGGATCAAGTCCCATTCCAGGCCGAGGAGTTCGAAGGTGGTCGGCTCGGTCTCGACCGGGCCCAGCTGCTCGACGAGACGGCGCCCGAGATCGTAGCGCTCCTCGAACTTCGCGGATGTCTGTTCCATGGTTCTCTGCTCCAGGGTTCGATGTCCGATGGGCGGTGGGTCGTTCGCGCGGCGGGCCGTCCGGCACCGCCGGGGGGTGCGGCGACGGCCGCGGGTCTCACCAGCCGAGGCGCTCGCCGAGCAGCTTCAGGTCGGCGGCGTACTTGGCGATGAAGGCGGGCGAGAGCTGCGGGATGTCCCGCGCCGGTCCGATTCCGGCGGCCCGGACGGCGGCCCGGAACCGGTCGGAGGGGATGACCGACCCGGGCACCGCCTCCTCCGGCCGCTTGAACGCGTGGACCAGCGGCAGCGCCGAGTGCTGCCGCTGCCCCTCGGGCAGGGCCCGCATCGCGGCCTCGAACCGGACGAACCAGTCGTCGTAGTCGGCCACCCGCTCGATCCGGTGCCCGGCCTCGGCCAGCCAGTCCACGAAGCTGTCGAGCGACACCCCGTCGTCGTTCGGGTTGACCAGGCTGAAGGTCCGGTAGCCCTCGGTGCCCTGCCCGCCCAGGGCCACCACCGCGGCGGCGGTGAAGTCCACCGGCAGGCCGTCGTAGTGCGCCCGCCGGCGGTTCCCCCGGTCGTCGGTGCGGTAGAAGGAGTGCGGCGCGATGCCGGTGGCGATCACGCTGAGCAGCAGCCGGGTGAACTGGTCCGGGACGTTCAGCTGCCCGGCGTAACGGCTGTGCGCGAGGATCATGTTGGAGCGGAACGTGGTGACCGGCAGTCCGCACCGGTCGTGCGCCTCGCGCAGCAGGACCTCGCCGGCCCACTTGCTGGTCGCGTAGCCGCCCGCGTAGCCCTCGTCGGTCTGCTGCACCGGGAGGGCGGTCCTGACGTCCGAGTCCTCGTCCAGCGCCCCGCCGGCCCGGGAGGTGGCGACGGCCACGCTGGAGATGTAGGTGAAGGGCTTGATCCGGCCGGTGAGCCCCAGCCGGATCAGCTCGGCCGTGCCGACGACGTTGGCCTCGAACAGGTGGTGGTACGGGAGGACGTGGTTCACCAGGGCGCCGGCGTGGACGATCACGTCCACCTCCTCGGAGAGCCGCTTCCAGGTCGTGTCGTCCAGGCCCAGCCGCGGCTCCGCGATGTCGCCCGCCAGGACTTCCAGGTGCCCGTCGGCCAGCTCCCGGTAGCGGCGCACCAGTTCCTCGTCGCCGCTGACGAAGGCCTCGTCGAGGCGCCCGCGGGCCGCGTCCGCGTCCCGTCCGCGCACCACGCAGATCACCGTCCCGCCGACCGGGGCCAGCCGCTCCAGCCACTCCAGGCAGAGGAAGTGGCCGAGGTAGCCGCTCGCGCCGGTCAGCAGCACCGTCCGGGGCTCGCCCGAGGGCCGCGGCAGGGTCCGGGCGTCGGCGACGGTCCGGTCGTCGAGGAACTTGTCCAGCGTGAGGTCCCCGGCGCGGACCCGCGTGCCGTCCTCGCCGTGCACCGAGGCGAAGGTGGTCCCCCGCAGGCCCGTCGCGCGCTTGGTCTCGATGTAGCCGGCCAGTTGACGCAGGTCGTGGGCGGGGCTGATGACGGTGTCGACGGGGACCCGTACGCCGAAGATGTCGTGGAGCAGGTTGGAGAAGGAGACGGCGGTCAGCGAGTCCCCGCCGACGTCCCGGAAGCGCGCGGCGGGGCCGACCTCGACGGTGGAGCCCGCGAGCAGCGCCCGGGTGGCCCGCTGGACCGTCTCCAGCACCGGCCGGTCGGCGCCCGTACGGCGCAGCTCCAGCAGCTCCCGGCTCTCCCGGGCGGCTATGTCGGCGTACAGCTCCTCCAGTTCGCGGCCGTAGCGCTCCTGGAGCCGGGGCCGCAGCAGCTTGCGGTGGTCCGAGAGCAGGCCGTTCGCCTGGTCGAAGGGTTCGGCCTCGATCAGGACGTCGCGCGGGATCTCGTAGGAGTTCAGTCCGGCCTCGCGGGCGATCTGCTGAAACGATTCGCTCAGCAGCTGGCGGAGGTGTTCCCGGTCGTCGCCGAACTGGTCGAGGGCGGCCGGCGTGGGCACGACCACGGCCAGCAGATAGGACCGCTCGCTGTTGCCGTACACGAAGATCTGCCGGACCAGCGGGCTCGCCGCGAACTCGGACTCCAGCCGCGCGGTCGCCACGAACTCGCCCTGGGAGAGCTTCAGCACGCTCTTGCGGCGGTCCAGGATGGTGAACCGGTCCGGCCCGAGCTCCGCGACGATGTCGCCGGTCCGGTAGTAGCCCTCCTCGTCGATGATCTCCGCCGACAGCTCGGGCTGCTTGTAGTAGCCGGGCACGACGGCCTCGGACTTCAGCAGCAACTCCCCCCGCGGGTGCGGGGAGTCGGTCCGGTAGTAGCCGAGTTCGGGCACGTCGGCCAGCTTGTAGTCGATCACCGGTGGGCGGAGCAGCTTGTCGTCGACGGAGACGGCGGCGGCCTCGGTGGAGCCGTAGATGATGGTCAGCTCGAAGCCCAGCAACGCCTCGACGAAGACCCGTAGTTCGGCCGAGAGCGGGGCGGAGCCGCAGCTGGCCCAGGCGAGCCGGCCGCCCAGGAGGTTCTCCCGCAGCTCGGCCAGGACCTCGGCCTCGACCGCCCGCCGGTCGGCGCCGGCGAGCTCCCGCCGGTCGAGTTCGCTCTGGTACTTCTGGTAGAGCATCTCGCAGACCCGTGGCACCAGCGACAGTTCGGTGGGCCGGACCAGTGCGATGTCCTCGAAGAAGGTCGACATGTCGCTGCTGGCCGTGAAGTAGCTGATCCCGCTGCGGGCGAGGGTGTTCTTCAGCGACGAGTGGCCGGCGACATGGCTCATCGGCATGTAGTTGATGTTGATCGCGAGGAGGTCGGAGAACAGCTTCGACCAGGCCCCGCCCCACATCGCGCTCAGTAGCGTGTCGGTGTACATCGCGCCCTTGGGCGTTCCGGTGCTGCCCGAGGTGTAGATCAGCATGGCCAGCGGGTCGTCGCCGTCCTCGGGGACGAACAGCGGCGCGTCGGGCAGCGCGGATCCGCGGCCGACGACGTCCGCCAGGGTGTCGATCGCCACCTCGCGGCCGGCCCCTGCGAGGCGCTCGCGCGCGGCGGTGAACTTCTCGAACTGGTCGGAGACGTCCGGGTGGTAGTCGAAGACCACCAGCCGGCGGGCCGACGGGTTCACCAGTAGGAGTTCGACCGCGACGTGCAGCCGCTCGATGCTCGCCGCGACGACGAAGGGCTCGGTCTCCTCGACGATCGAGGCGAGTTGCGCCAGCGGGGCGCTGGTCTGCAGCGGGACGCTGACCACGCCGAGGTAGTTGCAGGCGAGGTCGACCACCGCGTAGTCGCCGCTGGCGAAGCCGAGCAGGGCGATCCGCTCGCCCGGCTCCAGCGGATGCTCCGGGTGCCGGTGCCATTCCGCGGCCACCGCGCGGACCCGCCCCCAGAGTTCGCTGTAACTGGTCGTTTCGTAGTGCGCCAGGAGGCGGAGCGAAACGCGGCCGGTGTCGGCGTCCCGCACGAACTCCTTCGCGCGTTCACCGATTGCGGGCCGGTCCGTGTGGCGCTGCATGACTTTTGCTAACGTTTGCGCAAGCCGCATTCTGGGTCTCCGCATCGCATCGCCGGCAGACTGCCGTGGCTGTTATTCGAAGGACCGGTGCTGGTCGGCCTGCACGCCGACGACGGCACACTCGTCTCCCGGACGCTCCGTCCATTGCTCCGAGTTCGTGCCCCGATGCTAACCAGAGCCGAACCGGGTTCCTGAACAAACGAACGACGATCTGTCAGGTCGGCCGTTTGCCGGGCCCCGTACGCCGAGTTCTTCTCGGGCCCGCACAAAGTCCTTCGCCTGCGGTCTTGTTGCCGTCGGACCGGGTCGGCCGGTGGGAACCACCGGTGCGCCGCACCGCGGAGCGGGCGCATGCGACGCGGTCGAACGAGCCGGCCGCGCGCCGCCGTCGATGACCGCCGTCCATGGCCGCCGACCGGGCCCGGAGAGCCGTAGTTGACACGCTTGCCGTGTTCGCCTTGCGCAGGTCTGGTTACTTAGGGCAGCATCAAGCTTATGCAATATAGCGCGTAGACAATTATCGCGGACGCGGATTGAGCGCGCTCAAGATCATTCTAGTGGGAGGGATGTGCCCATGTCAGGCAGCTCGGCTCCGAGTGAACACCGGACGGGAGGCGACGCCTTGGCAGCACCCGAGGCGCCGTCCGAGACTGCAGCACCGGAGGTCCAGCAGGACTCCCTGCGCTGGTCGGCACGGTTATGGGTGTCGCTGCTGATCTTCAGCGGCGTGATCCTGCTCGACGGGCTCGACATCTCGATGATCGTGGTGACCATCCCCGAGATCCAGAACGAGCTCGGGATGACCGCGGCCACCGCCCAGTGGCTGGTCGGCGCCTACATCCTGGCCTTCGGCAGCTTCCTGCTGCTGGGCGGGCGGGTCGCCGACCTGTTCGGCCGACGCCGGGTGCTGGTGATCGCGATGGCCGCGTTCGCGGTCGTCTCACTGTTCGGCGCGCTCGCCGACAGCTCGGTCCTGCTGATCGTCTCGCGCTTCGTCAAGGGCATGGCGGCGGGCTTCGCCGCCCCGGCCGCGATGTCGCTGCTGACCACGACGTTCCCCGAAGGGCCCCAGCGCAACAAGGCGTTCGGCATCTTCAACGTCTTCGAGGCGTCCGGCTACTCCTCCGGCCTGCTGGTCGGGGGCCTGCTCGCGGGCCTGAGCTGGCGGTCCATCTTCATCCTGCCGATCCCGCTCTCCGTGCTGCTGCTGATCGGCGCCCTGCGCTTCCTGCCGCCGGACCCGCCGCGCACCGAACGGCCGCGACTCGACATTGGCGGCGCCGCGACCCTGCTCGCCGGCACCCTCCTGCTGGTCTTCACCGTGGTCTCCGCCGCCGAGGCCGGCTGGGGCTCGGTGCGGGCGATCGGCGGATTCGCCCTGTCCGCCGCCCTGTTGGCCGCCTTCCTGGTGATCGAGCGCAGCGTGAAGGAGCCGCTGATCCGGCTCGCCATCTTCCGCAACCGCAGCCTGGTGAGCGCCAACGTCAGCATCGCCCTGCTGTACGGCGGCGCGATGGGCTTCCAGTTCCTGCTCGCCCTCTACCTCCAGGACCTCCAGGGCTGGCGGCCGTGGCAGATGGCCCTGGTCCTGCTGCCGGCCGGCCTCATGGTGGTCATCATCGGCCCCAAGCTCGGCGCGCTGATGGAGCGGTTCGGCGTGACCAAGATCCTGATGGTCGGGCTGGTCGCCTTCCTCCCCTGCTACCTGCTGATGCTCTTCATCGGCCCCGAACCCGACCTCTGGCGCGTGCTGTTGCCCGCCTCCGTGCTGTGGGGCGTGGGCTTCGCGCTCAGCATCGCGACGCTCATGGTCGCGGGCACCAACGGCGTCGCGGACGAGGAGCAGGGGCTCGCCGCCGGCCTGCTCAACAGTTCGCTGCAGGTCGGCGGCGCATTCGGCCTCGCCGTCGTGACCGCGGTCATCATGCCCGGCACCGAGCTGTCGATGTTCTACCCCGGCCTCGCGGTCATCCTCGGCTTCGCCGTCCTCACCCTGATGGCGCAGTTGACGAACCGTCAGAGGTGACCGACCGGCGCGGCGGGCCGGAGCTCCGGTGACCGCCGCGCCGGACGCTCCGGCCCCTACCGGACGGTCGACCGGTCGGTGAGGGGAACCCGGCCGAGCAGCCGCCCCATGACGATCCGTCAGCCGAACCGCGCCGGCTCCCGGCCGGACGCCCGCGCCCACCGCCCACCCGCTGGGCGGAGCGCCGCGCGCGCCGCCGCGGCGAGCACCGCGGCCCGCACCCCGGTCCGGTCGAGCACCACCGCACCCGCGGTGGTGTCGTGTGCGGCCATGCGCGTTCACCCCTTCACCTCGGGGTCGACGGGACGCCTTCCCGGCGGGCCCGGGGCCCGGGCCCGCCGGGGGCGGGAACCGGCCGAACCGGACTCAGGGCCTCAGTTGGACCGCCAGCGACATCGTGTAGCCGACGAGCGCGGCGAAGAAGCAGACCGCGGTGGCGTGCCGCGCGGTGAAGGGCAGCCCGGACAGCGAGGGGAAGAGCAGGACGGCGGTGCCCGCGGCCAGGTCGGCGATGTAGAGGCCGCCGGGCGGGACCACCCCGGTGGAGCGGGCGGCCCAGCCGGTGGCCACCAGGAAGCCGGTGAGCAGGATGAACCCCGAGAGCAGCCCGGAGCCGATGCTGGCCAGGGCGGGGTGCGGCTCGGGCGGATCCTCGCCCTCGGGGAGGGCGGGGCGCAGCCGGTGGGCGACGGCGAGTGCGGTCATCGCGACCGTCACGGCCGCGACGGCGCTGAGCAGGGGGCCAGGGTTCACCTGCGGCTCCTGGAGGTCGGGGGGTGGTGGCCGAGGACCGCGGCCAGCGCGGCCGGGACCAGCACGGCGAGGATCATGACGGTGGCCCAGACGGTCGGTTCGAGGGCGGGCGGCGCGGGCCCGCCGGCCGGGGGCGGGGGCGCGGCGACGACCGCGACCGTCGCGGACGGGCTCGGGGGCGGGGCGAGGACCGGGGCGGGAGGCGGGGCGGGAGGCGGGGCGGGAGCCGGGGCGGGAACCGGCCGCGGGGACGGGGTGACGGTGGCCACGGCCGCCGGGGCGACCGCCGGGTGCTGCGCGGCGGCGGTCTCCGCGGCCGCCGGCCCGGGCACGGCGGACCGGGTCGGGGCGGGCGGCGTCGGGGCGGCCGAGATCGGGGTGGCCGACATCGGGGCCGGCGGCACGGGCTGGGCGGATCCCGGAGCCGACGGCGCGGGCGAAGGCGTGGGCGAAGGCGGGTGCCCCGGTACCGGACAGTGGATCGGCGGCAGGTGGCTGAACGGCGGCACCGGCGGCTCGGGCGGCACGGGGAGCACCGGAGGCCAGAACGGTGGCGGCGAGGGGGGCGAAAGGAGCGAAGGAGGCCAGGGCAGCGGAGCGGGCACGAGGGCGGGAGGGGCCGGCACCGGCGCCGACGGCCGGGGCGGCCCCTGCACCGGAGGGTGCGCCTCGGCGGCGGCGGGCGGACGCGGGTGCGCCGCGCCGGTGGCGTGGTCCATCGCCCGATTGTCGGAGCGCCGCCCCCTCCGGCGGCAGCCCCTGACGCCCGCTCACCCCGGCTCCGGCGCCCAAACCCATCCCACCGGTGAACCCACCACCCCCGTACCGCAAACGAACGACCGATGACGGGCCATCTGTTCGCCGGTCACCGCTCACCCGCCGACGCACCCTCGTGCGGCGTGTAAGCGTCGTGGCATACTCCGGGGCATGACGACTTCCACCCCTGCGACCAGGGCCCTGCGGGCCGCGGTGTTCACCGCGCTCGCCGTGCCGCTGTCCGCGCTGGGCCAGGTCGTCATCACCGGTCGTCCGCTGCCGCTCGCCCTGGTCGCCGCCGCGACCGTCGTCGTCTTCCTGGTCGCGACCGCGCTGGCCGGCCGGGAGCGGCGGCTGCTGCACATCTCGGCCGTGCTGGTCCCAATCGAGCTGCTGCTCAACACCACCTTCAACCTGGGCCAGGCCGGTTGCGGCCCGGTCCTGGGCGCCGGACACGCCCCCGCCCGCGGGATGAACCTGCTGGTCTGCGGCGGCGGTTCGGTGGACGGCTCGCTGTTCTCGGGGCCCCTGGGGCACACCGGGCCGGTCGCGCCCGCCGCCACCCAGCTGCTGGTCCTGCTGGCCCATCTGCTGGTCGCGCTGGCCGCCGCCGTCTGGCTGCGGCTGGGCGACGCCGCCCTGTCCGGTCTGGCCCGGGCGCTGCGCGCCCTGCGCCACGCGGTCGCGGCCCCGCTGCGGGCGCTGCTCCTGCTGCTGGCGCCGGTACCGCTGCGGCCGGTGCGGCGGGTGCCGCTGCCGGTCTCGGACCGCCCCCGGCCGCTCCGCGAGGCCGTGGTGCTCAGCCCGGCGCCGCGGCGCGGTCCGCCGGCCTTCGCGCCTGCCTGCTGACACCCCCGTCCGGCTTCGCGCCGGTCCGTAGGGCTCCCGGCCCGCGGACCCCGCCGGCCGGACCGGCCCCGGGCCACCGCCCGGCGCCCGCAGGCAGCGCGCCGACTCCCGAGCCCACCGACCCGGCCCCCTCGTGCCCGCGGCCTTCCGTGCCGCGCCGAGGCGGCCACCCAGGAAGCGCATGTCGCGCGCCGTGTCCAGGAGTTGACCCACCATGGCCCAGCCCACCGAAAAGCCCGCCCGTCAGCAGTCCCAGCGCGTCAGCGCCCGCGAGCGGATCCAGGAGGCGCAGCTGCGCGAGCGCGCCGCCGCCAAGCGCCGGCAGCGGATCGTCGTCGGCGTCTCGATCGTCGCCGTCCTCGCCCTGGCCGGCGGTACCGCGCTGGCGATCAACGCGGCGGGCGGCGACGACTCGTCCAGCGCGTCCGCCGCCGCCGACCCGACCGCGCTGGTCGTCCCGGCCAACACCTCCGGCCCCGACGGCACCGTGATCGTGTACGGCAAGCCGGACGCCGCCCACACCCTCCAGGTGTTCGAGGACTTCCGCTGCCCGGTCTGCAAGAGCTTCGAGGCGACCAACGGCGACACCGTCAGGAAGCTGGCGGACGACGGCACCGTCAGGGTGGAGTACCACCTGGCGGCGTTCCTCGACAAGAACCTCGGCGGCAAGGGCTCGCGCACCGCGCTCGCCGCCGTCGGCGCGGCGCTCAACGAGGGCGTCGACAAGTTCAAGCAGTTCCACGACGTGCTGTACGCCAACCAGCCCGACGAGCGCGAGGACGGCTTCGGCGACGTCAACCACCTGCTGGACCTGGCCGGCCAGGTGCCCGGTCTGAAGACGGACGCCTTCGTCAAGGCGGTGACCGACCGCACCTACGCCCCGTGGGCGAAGAAGGTCGCGGACGCCTTCAACGACAGCGGGGTGACGGGCACGCCGACGGTCAAGCTGGACGGCAAGCCGATCACCCTGTTCAGCGGGAACCGCGCCACCACGCCGGAGCAGTTCACCGCCCAGGTGAAGCAGGCCGCGGGCTTGCAGTGAGCACCACCGGCCCGGCCGACCACCCGGCCGGGCCGGCCCTTCACACCCACCGGAGTGCTCCGCGATGACCGCCCCGACTGCCGTGAACCCGCCCCGCTCCCGCTCCGCCGCCGCCTCCTCCCCGCCGCACGGCACGCCGATCGGCGCCGGCCGGGCGTTCGCCCTGTTCGTGTTCCTCGGCGGACTCCTCGGCCTCGCCGCCTCGGCCGTCCTGACCTTCGACAAGCTCCGCATCCTGGAGAACCCGTCCTACGTCCCCAGTTGCAACATCAACCCGGTGATCAGCTGCGGGTCGGTGATGCGCACCGAGCAGGCGGAGGTCTTCGGCTTCCCGAACCCGCTGCTCGGCCTGGCCGCCTTCGGTGCCGTCGCCGCGGTCGGCGCCGGGCTACTGGCCGGCGCCGCCTACCGGCGCTGGTTCTGGCTGGCCCTGCAGGCCGGCACCCTGGCCGGACTGGTCTTCGTGCACTGGCTGATCGACCAGGCGCTGTACGACATCGGCGCGCTCTGCCCGTACTGCGTGGTGGTCTGGGCCACGGTGGTGCCGCTCTGCTGGTACACCACGTTGCACAACCTGCGCTCCGGGGTGATACCCGTCGGCCCCCGGCTGCGACCGGTGGTCCGCGAGGCCGCCCGCTACCACTGGGCCCTGCCGGTGCTGTGGGCCGCGGTGATCGCCCTGCTGGTCCTCAACCGGTTCTGGTCCTACTGGAGCACCCTGCTCTGACGCCCGCCCAGGAGAACGCCCCCGCCCCGAGAACGACGTCGGCCTCCAGGACCCGTGGGGGGTCCTGGAGGCCGACGTCGGGTACCGGCCCCCGGGCGGGGGCCCGCGCTCAGGAGGCGCGGTGGAACCGCTGGGGAAGCGTCCCCTTGCGCCACAGCTGGTCGAGGCGCTCGAAGAAGCCGTCGGAATCGGCGGAGACCACGCGCCGCTCGTCCGCGGTCATCCGGGCGAACGGGTCGTCGAACGCGAGCTTCTTCGGCTTGACGCCGACGGAGCTGCACATCCGGCGGCACGCGTGGCACCACGTCCGCCAGAACAGCACCGGGCGGCCCGCCCTGCTGCCCTCGTAGACGTAGCTGCGCACCGCGACCTTCCGGCAGACCGGGCACTCCTTCTCCGACTGGTCGTCGACGAAGTTCGGCTGGGTCGCCAGCTGACGGATCTCACTGTCGATGTAGGACTTCATTCCGGTGCTCCCACTGCTCTCCTACTTCCTCCCCTTCGTCCGGCGGAGGTACTCGGCGTAGCGCTTGTCCGCGTAGGCCTCGGCCTGGGCCTCCATGTCGGGCATGTGGCCGTTCTTGTGATGGTAGAGCTCGTGGAGGATCGTCTTGAGGGCCGTCTCCATGTCCCGCAGCCCGTCCGTACTGATCTCGATCAGCGGGAGCTTGTTCGGCCCGACGACGGCGACCCGCAGCGCGTTCCCGTTGCCCTTCCCGGTGTAGGGGCTGTTGCCGAGGGCGATCGAGTTGGGGTGCTCGATCTTCGGCATGTGGACGATGTCGTACCCCTTGACGCTCATCCCGGCCCGGCCCAGTGCGATGCGCACCGACTTGATGCTGACGCCGGTCCGGGCCGCCGCCTCGGACCCCCCGCCGGTCGCGGCGGCGGAGGTGCCGCCACCGCCCGGCGTGCCGCCGGTGCCGGTGGGCGTGTCGCCGGTCGCGGCGGGCTCGCCGCCACCGCCGTCGCCGGAGCCCTTCCCGCCCTCGGGCGCCTTGTCGGCCTTGCCTCCGCCGCCGGGTTCGCCGGGCTCCTTGCCGGTGCCCGACTTCGGGTTGCTGGGGCCCTCCGTCTTCGGTGTGGTGGGCGCGGGTTCCGCCTGCGGGGCGGTCGTGGTCGGCAGGTCGCCGTCCACGAACTTCCGGACCGCGCTGATGAAGCCGTCGCCCTCCGACATCGCGAGCTTGATGGCCTTGGCGCTCTTGAAGCCCCAGATGGTGCCCTTGACGAGGCCGACGCCGTCGATGGCCAGCGAGCCGATGGTGCCGGTCCACTGACCGGCGACGTAGGCGGTGGAGCTGGAGTCGGTGTCGAACAGCTCGGCCAGCGGGTCGTCGTCGACGTAACCGGTGTGGCCCAGCTTGTACGGGGTGTCGTTCTCGTAGTCGAAGATCTCGTTGAAGACTTCGTTGTCCCCGTTGTAGCAGTCCGCGGCGGCGTTCCACCCGTCCGAGAGGGTGTTGACGCTCCACTGCCACGGGTCGCCGACGACGGAGTCGCCGACGCCGGTGAAGAAGCCCCCGATGTCGTCGAGGCTCCACCACAGCCCGGTCGGGTCGCTGCCCGAGACCGGGTTGTTCGCGGCGTAGGTGTAGCCGCCCATCTGGTTGGGATCTCCGGCCTCGAAGACCGGGTCCACCGACAGGAAGCGGCCGAGCACCGGGTCGTACTGGCGGGCGCCGAGGAGGTCCAGGCCGGTCGTCGGATCGGCCGGCTTGCCCAGGAAGCCGTGGTTGTCCGCCCAGGAGGCCGGGGCGGGACCGCGCTGGTTGCCGTACGGGTCGTAGGCCCGGCGGGTGATCGCCAGCGTCTTGGCGTCGACCTGGAGCTGGGCGGTGCCCTGCGGATTGGTCGGCTGGTAGCTGATGGTGCCGTTGCTCGCCCGGACGATGGTCGTGCCGTCGGGGCAGCTGTAGTACCGCAGGGCGCTGACGGCCTTGGTGGCCTTGTCGAGGGTGAGCTGCTCCGTGCCGCCGAACAGGTAGAGCGTGGTGCTGGTGGGCCCGCGCTGCAGGAGCAGCGCGCCGTCGGCGTCGTAGAGGTAGGTGGTCTCCTTCCCGTCGGTGGTGATGCCGGAGGTCGCGCCCTCGGCGTCGTAGCTGATGACCTGGTCGAGCGGCGCCGCTCCGGTGCCGACCCGCCTGGTGGTGTTGCCCGCGTTGTCGTACGTCGGGGTGAGCGTGCTGGTGCCGGTCGTCGGATTCGAGGTGACGATCCCGGTCGCCGCGTTCGGCCGGGTGGTCGGCGTCGCGCCGGCCACCGGGTAGCTGCTGGACTGCGTGGTGTCCTTGGCCGCGTTGCCGGTCACGTCGTGCTTGACCTGGAGCGTGCGGTCACCGAGCAGGTCGTACTGCCAGTCGGTCCAGTACGGGGCCGGGCCGCCGATGGTCGAGGGACCGGGCGTACTGGTCTTGCAGGCGGCGAGCTGCCCGGCCGTCGGGCTGGTGATCCCCTTCGTGTCGGTCCAGGCGGTGGTCAGCCGGCGCAGCGCGTCGTAGCTGAAGCACTGGGTGTCGGTGACCCGGTCGGCACCGCCCGAGGACTGGGTCTCGGAGACGGTGGTGAGGTTGCCCACCTGGTCGTAGCCGTAGGTGGTGTCGGAGATCGGGTTGGCGGTGTTGGTCTGCAGGGTGACCCGGTTGGTGGCCAGCCGGCCGGTGACCTGGTCGTAGGTCTGCGCGGTGCGCAGCTGCTTGGTCGGGGTGCCGATGGTGGTCTGCAGGACCTGGCCGAGCGGGCTGTAGCTGGTGGTGTTGACGTAGGGGGTGGTCGGCGAGCCCATGGAGACCAGGCCGCCCTGGAGGTTGTAGCCGAAGCCGACGGTCTCCTCGGCCAGACCGCCCGCGGCACCGAAGGTCGTCGAGCCGAGCAGGCCGACGGTGTCGGTGTAGCTCGCGGCCGTGGTGTACGTGCCGGCGAGCTTGCCCTCGCCCACCGGGACGGTCACCGTGCTGCCGGTCGGCTGGTACGCGGTCGTGTACCCGTCGATCCGGGTGACGTAGGCGTCGCCGGCGCGGCCGTTGACGTACCGCGTCGTGGCGTCGGGGTAGCCCTTGGCCTTGGCGTCGAAGCTCCACTCGGCGAGCAGCTTCGTCTGGTCGGTGGTGCTGGTCCCCGCGTACTTCGCGGTGGTGCGGCCCATGCCGTCGTAGACGTACGACAGCCACTGGCCCCGGCCGTCCCGCGCCCTGGCGAGCCGGCCGAGGTCGTCGTACTCCTTGACCGAGGTGCCGCTGTCGGGGTCGGTCTGCGACACCAGCTGACCGCGCAGGTCGTAGGTGTAGCTCCAGACGTTGCCGGCGGTGTCCTTGACCGACGCGACGTCGCCCCTGGCGTCGAAGGTGTAGCTGGTGGTGACGTCGGCGCTGCCGACGGCGCCGGCGGGCCCGGTGGACCAGACGACCGCGTTGGACGCGTTGGACACCGCGACCACGCCGTCGCCCCGGACCATGAGGTAGGCGCCGGTGGCACCGGTCGTGCCGCTCCTCCAGAGCCGGGCCGTCCTGGTCGCGTTCTGGACCACGAAGTCGCCGTCGGCCTGCATGACCGCCACGGCGCCCGGGTTGCCGGACGTGCCCGAGGACCAGAGCGTCCGGCCGTCGGCGAGCCCGGTCAGCACCAGGTTCCCGTCCGCCCGCATCGCCAGCCGGACGCTCTTGGACACCACCGACGTGCCCGAGGCCATCACCGTGCCGGCGGTCAGCTTCCGGTCGGGGGTGTCGTCGTGCACGACGGTCGAGGTGGTGCGGCCGAGGCCGTCGGTGTAGGTCGTCGTGCGCGCCGCACCGACCGTGGTGTCGACGCGGTCGGCACCCGGGTAGGACGTGCCGGACTGCCACAGGGTGCTGGCGAACGAGACCTGCTGGACCGAGACCGGCCTGCCCTGTCCGTCGTAGGCGGTCCTGGTCACCGACGGGCCGGTGTTGTTGGTCTCCGCCCACATGCCGGTGCCCGCCTCGTGCGCGGCGTCGGTGTAGGGGGCGATGTTGGAGACGGCCCAGCCGTGCGAGTCGTAGAAGCTCGACGACACGAGGCGCCCGGCGGAGTTGTCCGCGGTCGTGGTCTGGCTCTGCCGCGGCCTCAGCAGCCCGTCGTAGTAGGTGACGGACTTGTTGTACGAGCCGTTCTCGCGCAGGGTCTCGGTGGTGACGGCGGAGGGGTCCGGCTTGTCGCCGGCACCGTGCACGTCGTAGCCGAACTTGCGGTCGGGGCTCTGGGTCGCCTTGCTGCGGCCCGGCGTCCACACCTTGGTGCGGCGGCCGAGCGCGTCGAACTCGACGTCGGTGATCCGGCCGTTGACGTCGACGGCGTGCGTGACGGCGCCGCGCGCCACCGAGATCGTGCTGGTGGCCACCCAGCCCAACGGGTTCCTGGTCGACAGCGAGTCCGGGAGGACGCCGTCGGCCGGGAGGTAGGCGGTCGTGGTCGCGGCACCCACCGCGTCCACCGTCTTGGTGACGCGGCCGTACTTGTCGTACTCCAGCCCGCCGAGCGACTGGTAGGACGGCTGCCCGGGGGCGGTGTACGACTTGATGGACTGGGTGCCGGTCACCAGCCCGAGCGAGCTGCCGTTGCGGCCGAGCACGCCGTAGGCGGCCGGGTCCGGCACTCCGGCGGCGCCGTCGTAGAAGAAGCGCTTGCCGTAGAGCGTGGTGGTCCCGCCGGGTGTGGTGCCGCACGGCCCGGCGACGGTGAGGACCTCGCTCGGGTAGATCAGCATCATCGGATTGGCGGCGGGCGCCGGGGCGTAGCCGGTGGTGGTGCAGGTCTGCTGCCCCGAGGCCGCCAGGTCGCCCTTCTCGTCGACCTGGTGGACCCGGCCGAGGTCGTCCATGGTGGTCACGGTCTGCACGGTCCGCCACGAGCCGTCGGACAGCAGGCCCAGCGAACGGGCCGAGGTCGAACGGACCTGGTGGGCCTTCAGGTCGGGGAGCGTGGACAGCTTCGCGGGTGCCGGGTCCTCCGAGGTCCAGGCCGTCCGGGCGGCACTGGCGGTCTCGGCGACCGTCGGCGGGTCGGCCAGCGTCTTGGCGACGACGCTGCCGCCGGCCTTGGTGAAGGTCTGCGTCTCGTAGGGGGCGCCGGCCGACCAGGGGTTGTCGGTGATCTCCTCGTTGAGCGAGTTCCGCACCTTGGCGGTGCGCCTGGTCCCGTCCGCCTTGTAGTCGCCGTCCATGCCCTGGAGGTAGGAGACGACGCTCTGGGTGATCGGGTCCGGCGCGGCGCCGGTGGTGGTGGTGACGGTGCGGTAGCCCCGGAACTGGTTCCAGGTGCGGTGCTGGTCGTCGGTCAGGTCGGAGTCGTCACGGTGCCAGGCGGCGCCGTCGCTGTAGGCGTAGTTGGTCACCTTGGCCGGCGAGCCGGCCTTCGTCCGGTCGCTGTCGGTGACCTGGGCGACCAGGGTCTTGTGGAACCAGTCCTCGATCGGGTCCTTCCCGCCGGGCGTCGTCCACCAGACCGGGTAGCAGGCCATGGTGTTGGCGTCGGCCGAGGCCGGCATGGTGTTCTTCTCGCGCGAGCACTCCGGCGCCCGGTAGGTGACCGCGACGGATTCGCCGGTCTCGGTCTGGATGCTGGAGACGCGCGGGTGGAACAGCGGCGGGGCGGCCGGAGAGAGGCCGTCGACCCGGTTGTCCATCTCGATGCCGGTGAAGGTGACCGGGTCGAGGGTGAGCGGGCCGCCGCCGCCGGCGGAGGTGTCCCGGCCGGTGTGGACGATCTCGGAGAGCCACATCACGGACTGCAGGGCGCCGGCGTTCGTCGGGTCCTGGGTCTTGCCGGTGACCGGGTCGTAGGTGCCGCCGGCGTCGGAGAAGACCTGCTTCAGCTCGAAGCTGTCGACGTCCTGCCAGCCGGAGCCGGTACGGACCTTGGTGTCCACCGACTTCAGCCGGAAGGTCGACCAGAAGGTCGGTCCGCCGGTGAGGCAGACCCCGTCGGTGTCGTCGTCCTCGACCTTGTTCTTGTCGGTGGCGAGGCAGGTCAGGTCGTACGGCGTGTCCGGCCAGTTGGTCGCGGTGTCCCGCGAGAGGTTGTCGAGGGTGCAGACGGTGTCGGAGGTCGTGCAGCGCTGCGCCGCGTTGAACACGACCTTGGCGGCGGGCTCGCGGCCGGCCTGCGCGTCCGTCAGCTGGTAGCCGTAGGAGATCTGGGTGAGGCGGCCGCCCCGGGTGTACTGGGTGAGGGTGCCGCCCTTGTCGTCCTTGGCGACCTGGCCGTAGCCCATGTTGTAGTAGTTGGACTCGGTCGACCAGTCGTAGCGCTGGACGTTGCCGTGCGGGTCCACGGCGAAGTCGAGGTTGAACCGGTAGCCGACCGGCTGGTCGCACCGCGAGTCATTGCCGTCGGCGGAGTCGTGGCACGGGTCCTCCGCCTTCGGGTGGTACACCGGCACGCCCCAGGCGCTGTTGGTCGCCGTGTCCGACGTGGTGCCCGGCGCGTGGTTCAGGCCCAGGTAGTACGCGGTGCCGTCGGTGGTGGTGACCTTGAAGTACTCACCCTGCCAGAGGCCGTTGGTGGCCCCGGTCAGCCGCTCGATCCTCGTGCCGTCGTCGTTCTGCAGCCGGTAGCCGCCCGAGGAGTCCCGGAGCAGCTCGCCGGTGTGCGAGCCGAGCGAGATCGTGGCGTTCCAGCCGCCCCAGCACTCGTCCCCGGAGTCCTCGATGCCCTGGTCCTTGCACGCCTTGTAGGAGCGCTCGATGAAGCCCGGGCTGTAGCCCCAGCCGTCACCGATCCACGAGGACTGCGAGTTGCGGGCCGAGGTCTCGCCGTCCACCGACTGCGAGTCGTAGGCGAGGGTGACCGCGGGCGCGGCGCCGCCGAGCGACGGCGGCACGGTGATCGGGTAGGCGTAGGTGAACGCGCCGGAGGCGGAGGCCGTCCAGGCGCCCGAGGCGGACAGCGAGGTCGCGCCGTAGTCGCCCTGCGAGCCGCCGGAGCCGGCGACCGCCGCGACCGCCATGGTGGCGCCGGCCGAGCGCGCGGCCGACGACGCGGCGGCGAAGCCGCTCGTACCGGTGCGCGCGGCGGAGGCGACCGCGACCGTACCCGACAGCGTCCGGGCCCGCGGGTCGTTGGTGAACTCGATCGGCGTCTGCCGGCGGCACTCCGCGCGCTGCGGCGTCGTCAGTGCACAGCCCGGCAGCGCGACCAGCCGCAGCCGGGAGGCCCAACCGCCGCCGTAGGCCTGCTCGATGGAGCTGTAGTCGAGCGACACCGAGACGCCGCCCACCCCCGGCCTGCCGTCACCGCGGGCCAGTCCGACCAGGAGCCCGTCGACGCCGGCGGCCCTGGCGCCGCTCCGGTCGGCCAGCCGGACCTCGACCGAGGAGAGCGGCGCGACCGGGGCGACCGGGGCGATCAGGCGCCCGGACCGCGGGCCGAGCGCCGAGGTCGGGACGGCGGACACCGAGACCGGGGTACCGCCCGCCTTCGGGCGCCCGGTGGCCGGCGAACCGCCGAGGTCGACGGTGGCGGTGGAGCCGCCGGGCCAGCGGGCCGCCTCCGGGGTGTGCGTCCGGAGCTCCCGGGCGCCCTTCGGAACGGCCGGCTTCGGGGTGGTGCGCGCCGCGCCCACCGGCCCCCCGGGCACCTTCGGTTGCTGGGGGAGCGGGTCGGCCGACCATATCTCGCCGGTGTAGCGGTAGGGGCCTACGAGGACGTCGGTGGCCACCGCCAGCGGCGTCGCCAGCGAGAACGCGGCAACCGTCGCCATCGCGACCGTCCCCCGTCTCGCCCATCCCCTCCCCCGGGCAGCACGAGACCATCGCACTTTCGCGCGCATCGTGAATCATCCCCCTATTAACAGTTTTGGACGGCCCCGGTGCTGATGCGCCATCACGCGATCCCGCCCCTGGCCAGGGCGAACCGTATTGCCACACACGCATCACCGGCAATACCCTTCCCCGGCAGTCACATCGCTCACAACAATCACACCCGACCCAGGGGTTTCGACGGGTCAGGTGTCCGATGCCTGCGATGTGGCCAAATCCACTGCCCGCCAGGGGGGTTGTGAATCCCCCCGCGAAACGGTCGCGGGCGCCAGACACATTCGAAGGATCTTTCGTGGGGGAAAACACCCGCGTCCCACGCGGTGGGACGCGATCGCCAGGACGTCGGCTCGCGCTGACGGCGGCGCTCGCCGGCCTGATACTCGGCACCGCCGGCCCGGCCCTGGCCGACGACCGGCCCGCGGACCGGCCCGCCGTCTCCGACTCACCGATGAGGGCGGCCTCCGAACGCGCGAAGAAGGAGCGGAAGCCGGTCGCGGTCGAGGAGTTGACCTCCGAGACGACCCAGACGGTGGCCAACGCGGACGGCACCTTCACGCTGACCGACCACGTCCAGCCGGTCCGGGTGAAGCGCGACGGCTCCTGGTCGGCCGTGGACGCGACCCTGGGGAGGAACGGCGACGGCACCTTCTCGCCGAAGGCCACCCCGGCCGGGCTGGCCCTCTCCGGTGGCGGCTCCGGCCCGCTGGCCACGCTCACCGACGCCAAGGGCCGCCGGCTCTCCGTCACCTTCCCGGTCGCCCTGCCCGCTCCGGCCGTCACGGGTGACAGCGCGACCTACGGCAACGTCCTGCCCGGCGTCGACCTGCGGGTCATCGCCAACGACCAGGGCGGCCTGCGCGAGGTCCTGGTCGTCCACGACGCCACGGCCGCCGCCGACCCGGCGCTGAAGTCCCTGAAGCTCGCGGTCGCCACCAGCGACGGGCTGACCGTGGCCGCCGACGAGAACGGCTCCGTCACCGCGCGGACCACCGACGGGACGACGGCGTTCACCGCGCCGACCCCGGTCATGTGGGACTCCTCGACCACCGCCGGTACGGTCGCGGCGCGGCCCGCCGAAGCACCCGCCCCGGCGGCGCGCAAGGGCGAGCTCAGGTCGGCCCGCGTCGACGAGGCGCCGCCCGCCGCGCCCGCCCCCACCCGCTCCACCGAACGCGAGCCCGGCACCGGCGCGCAGCTCAAGCGGATCGCCGTGACGGCCGAGGCCGGCGCACTGACCCTGGTACCCGACGCGGGGCTGCTGACCGGCCCGGACACCGTGTGGCCGCTGTACATCGACCCCTCGGTCAGCCCGGTGACCAACGGCACCAGCCACTACGCCACGGTCCGGGAGGGCTGCCCCGGCATCGTCGCCTACGACGAGCCGCAGGACAACGGCCAGGGCGCCGGCTACCAGCACTGGAACGACTGCCAGGGCCTGTACCGGTCCTTCTACCAGATCGACACCAGCAACCTGACCGGTGACATGGTGGTCTCCCGGTCGGAGTTCCACATCACCGAGACCTACGGTGCGTCCTTCGACTGCAACCACACCGCGCCGGTGTCCCTGGCCACCGTCAGCGAGCTCGCGACCGACACCAAGTGGTCCAAGCAGCCCTGGGTGACCGGCGACGGGTGGCTCGGCGGCGCGCAGTACCCGAAGAGCTCCAACATCTCGAACCACTGCGGCAACCACGAGGCCGTGTTCAACGTCACCGGCCAGATGCAGAAGCTCGTCGGCCACAACTCCAACTGGACCGTCGGCATCTTCGGCAACGAGACCAAGTCGTCGGGCAACAACGACTTCATGCGGTTCAACACCAATCCGTACGTGGTCACGGTGTTCGACATCGCGCCCAACGCCCCCGACATGATCAGCGTCAGTCCGCAGCCGCACAGCCCGGACAGCAACGGCTGCGACGGCGTGAACATCGGCTGGATCGGCAACTCCGGCACCACCGGCAGCGCCTCCAACATCACCCTGAACGCCCGGCTCTCCACCAAGATGAGCGGTGTCAACCTCCAGGCCATGGCGCACGTCTGGGACAACATGTCCAACGACGGCGGTGGCAACCCGGCCAGCAAGTCCTGGCCGTGGAGCGCGTCGGTGAGCAACTGGGGCACCGTCTACGACAACGTCGGCTTCACCGTCGAGGACGGCCACCAGTACGGCTGGAACATGATCGCCAGCGACGGCACCCTGACCGGCCCCAGCTCCCCCTACTGCTACTTCAACGTCGACCTGACCCCGCCGAGCATCCCGACGGTCGCCGACAACGCGGCCTTCCCGCCGCTCGGCAGCGACAGGACGCCCACCGGCCACGCCGGCGCCACCGGGGCCAAGGTGCGGGTCACCGCCAACGACCCGGTGCCGGGCGGCTGCACCCGCGGCAGCTGCGTCAGCAGCGGGATCGACCGGTTCGAGTACTCGCTGGACGCCAACATCCCCGGCGGCGGCCCGTCCGTCCCCGCCGTCCAGGCGGCCGGCGGCACCGCGACCGCGGACGTCCCGATCAGCGTGAGCAGCGCCCAGTGGGGCACCCACACGCTGTTCGTGCGCGCCGTCGACAAGGCCGGCAACACCCAGGGCACCGTCGCCCAGTACAGCTTCTTCGCCCCGTTCGACCCCAGCGCCAAGGTGGCCCCGGGCGACCTGAACGGCGACGGGGTCCCGGACCTCGCCGCCACCACGACCGCCGGCGACCTGGTGCGCGTCCCGGGCGGCGGCTCCACCGAGGACCTCGAGACCATCTCCACCCCGGCGACCAGCCCCGACGGCACCGGCTGGAACAACTACCTGGTCGCCCACCGCGGCACCCTCACCGCGGCCATGGCCGACGACCTGTTCGCCTATCAGAAGACGACCCACAAGCTGTACCTGTACCAGAACGACGCCAACACGGCGGGCGGCACCACGGGCCACTTCACGCTGACCCAGAACGTCGTCCCCCTCAACAACTCCGCGGGCTGCCCCGCCAAGGGCTCGGACGGCACCTGGAACAAGGTCACCCAGATCCTGGCACCCGGCAAGCTCGCCCAGATGGCCGACGTACCGGACCTGGTGACGGTCGACAACGCGGAGCTCTGGTACTTCCCGGGCACCTACCAGGCAGGCTGCAACCTCGCCGCCGGCGTGAAGATCGGCACCGGTGACTGGTCCCGCACCACCCTGCTCGCACCGGGCACGGTGAACGGCGTCCCCACCCTGTGGGCCCGCGAGAACGCCACCGGCGCCGTCAGCAGCTTCCCGCTGACCTTCGACGGCAACGGCGTCCCGACCACCCGGATCACCGCTCCGACCAGGGCCCCGCTGACCTCCGGCGTGCTCGACACCGCCGGTAAGAACATGTGCCTGGACATCAACGGCTCGAACACCGCCAACGGCACGCCGGCGCAGATGTACAGCTGCAACACCACCGACGCGCAGAGCGCCGCCCTCGGCACCGACAGCAGCGTCCACCTGCTGGGCAAGTGCCTCGACGTGAGCCGCGGCGGCCTCGACAACGGCAGCCCGGTCCAGCTCTGGGACTGCAACGGCACCGGCGCCCAGAAGTGGGTCCCCGGTCCGTTCGCCGGCTCGCTGCTCAACCCGCAGTCCGGCCGGTGCCTGGCCGACCCCGCGGCGTCCAACACGCCCAAGACCCAGCTGATCCTCTGGGACTGCCTGACCGACCACGCCGAGCAGGTCTGGGCCGCGACCACCACGGGCAAGGCCCTGCCGCCGGCCCAGCCGGTCCTCCCGACCGGCCTCGGCGACCGGCTGGCCCCGACCGTGGCCTCCCCCGGTGACGTCGACGGCGACGGCAACCCCGACCTGTACGGGACGTCCGCCACCGGCACCGTCACCCGGCTCCCGGGCGTCCGGACGCCGGCCGCCCAGGCGGCCGACCGCTGGAGGCTGACCGACACCACCGACAGCCGGCGGGCCAACGACCTGACCGTGGCCGGCGGAGCGGCCGTCGGCCCCGACGCCACCCGGGGCACGGTCCTGAACCTGCCCGGCGGCACCGGCTACGCGGTCAGTGCCACCGGCTCCGTCGACACGCGCAAGAGCTACACCGTCTCCGCCTGGGTCAAGCCCGGCGACCTGGCCAACACCTCCGTGTTCGTCAGCCAGGGCGGCACCAACAACGTCGGCCTCCAGCTGTACTACTCCGCCTGGGCGCACGCCTTCGCGTTCGGCCGCAACGTCGACGACTCGGCCGTCGACACCTTCAACGCCGTCTACGGCCCGACCACCGGCGGCCTCAGCCCCAGGATCAACACCTGGACCCACCTGACCGGGGTCTACGACGCCGGCACCAAGCAGCTCCAGCTCTTCGTCAACGGCGCCGCGGCCGGTGCCGCGGCCTACGCCGGCACCGAGTGGAACGCCACCGGGCCGGTCCAGATCGGTCGGCGGGTCCTGGCCGGCGGGTACGCCCAGTACGCGACCGGCGCGGTCGGCGACGTCGTGATCGTCCCGTCCGCGCTGCCCGCCACCGCCGCCGCGGCGCTGGCCACCGACACCGCCCAGTTCGACGCCCCGGTGCTGCTCGGCGACGTCCACCGGCCCACCGACCGGTGGAGGCTCACCAACTCCGCCGACGAGATCCGGCCGGCCAACAGCCTCACCGTCTCCGGCTCGGCCTCGTTCGTCAACGACACCACCCGCGGCACCGTCCTCGGCCTGTCCGGCGCCACCGACGCGCTGGCCACCACCGGCGGCCCGGTCGTCGACACCGCCAGGAGCTACTCCGTCTCGGCCTGGGCCTACCTGACCGGGACGAACGACTACGCGACCGTGGCGGCCCAGTCGGGTACCAGCGTGAGCGCCTTCTACCTGCAGTACTCGAAGGCCTTCAACGCCTGGACGTTCGTCTCGCCGTCCGGCGACTCGACCGGACCGGCCTCCTACCCGGCCGCGTTCGCGAGCAAGCCGCCGGCCCTCAACACCTGGACCCACCTGGTCGCCACCTACGACGCGCCCGGCCAGACCATGAGCCTCTACGTCAACGGCAAGCTCGCGGCCACCGCCGTCAACTCCACGCCGTGGGCCTCCACCGGCCCCCTGACCATCGGCTCGGCCAAGAACGGGAACAGCTTCCCCGGCCGGATCAGCGACGTCCAGACCTGGACCAGCGCGCTCTCCCCGGCCGCCGTCGCCTCGCTCGACTCGGAGCAGCCCGTGCTGACCCAGCTCGTCTGATCCAGCTCGTCCGACCCAGCTCGTCCGACCCGCTGGGCCGGTCCATGACGTCGGCCTCCGGGACCCGCCAACGGTCCCGTAGGCCGACGTTCCGCTGTGCGGCGCCCCTGCGGACGGCTAGCCGAAGACCGCCCGGCGGAAGGCGTTGCGCAGGTCGGTGAGGGGCTGGGTCTCGCGGCTGTAGTGCACCTTGTTGGTGAGCAGCAGCGCCCAGCGGCCGAGCCGGCGGGAGACCCAGATCCCGGTGCCGGTGAAGCCGTAGTGGACGAAGGTGCCGTCGGCGGGGTCGGTGCCGGGGGCGCAGAGCCAGGACAGGCCGCGCGCGGGGGCGAGTCCGCCGGTCTGTTCGCGCAGCGACTCGGCGATCCAGGGCCCGGCCCAGGGCAGCGCGGCCGGCGGGTCGACCAGGGCGGTGAGGAAGCGTTCGAGGTCGCGGGCGGTGGAGAAGGCGCCCGCGTTGCCGCAGACGCCGCCGAGCAGCCGGGCCGACGGGTCGTGCACCACCCCGCGCAGCGGGGCGCCGACGGCCCGGTCGTACTCGGTGGGTGCGGTGCGGGCGGCCGACGCCGGACCGAGCGGGCCGAAGCGGGTGTCGGTCATGCCGAGCGGGCGCCAGACCTGCCGTTCGGCGAGCGCGTCGAGCGGGGCGCCGGCCAGGTCCTCGACCAGGTGGCCCAGCAGCACGGCGGCACGGTCGGTGTACTCGACGGCGGTGCCGGGCGGGCGGTGCAGCGGGGCGGCGACGACGCCGGCCCGGATCGCCGTCCGGTCCCGGCCGTAGCGCTGCTCGAACTCGGTGCGCAGCGGCAACCCGGCCGTGTGGGCAAGGAGTTGACGGGCCGTCACGTGCCCCGTCGGCTGCCCGGCGGCCGGCGGCCAGTAGTCGCCGAGCGGGCGGTCGAGCGGGAGCCGGCCGGCCTGCCGGAGCGCGCCCGCACACGGCCAGAGCGCGACGATCTTCGTGAGGCTGGCGAGGTCGAAGAGCGTGTCGGGCCCCATCTCCAGCCCCTCGTACGGGCCTTGGCCGAGCACCCCGACGGAGCCCCGGCCCCGCTTGCCGGCGGCGTCACCGACGGCCCAGACGCCGCCCGTGCCGACCCGGCGCAGGCCCGCCTCCACCAATCGCTCCAACTCCCCGCCGGGGGCGCCGAGCACGGCCGGCGGGTCGGGGGCCGCGGCCCGTACCGGCTGCTCGTCCACGCCTGCCCCCGCCCGCTCGGCCACCGGTCCGCCCGGAGCCTACCCAGCGGGCGGGCGGTCAGACGGCGGGCACGCCGCCGAACTCCTTGCCGAGGCAGATGCTCTGCGGGTGGTCGCGGTAGATGCCGAACTTCTGGATCGGGTCGTAGCCCTCGGATCCGTAGAGCGCGACCGCCTCGGGCTGCTCGGTGCCGGTCTCCAGCACGAACCTGGTCCGGCCGGCCTCGGCGGCGGTCCGCTCCAGGCGGCGCAGCACCGTCCGCGCGAGGCCCCGCCCGCGGGCCCGGGGGACGACGAACATCCGCTTCAGCTCGGCGTCGCCGTCGCGCAGGCCGTGCGGGCCGGCCTGCTTGGCGCGCCAGCCGCCGCAGGCCACCGGCTCGCCGTCGAGGTAGGCGATCAGGAACAGACCGGCCGGCGCCTCGAAGTCGTCGGGGTGCAGCTCGGTGAGGTCGCCCTCGCCGTAGCGGCGGACGTACTCCTCCTGCACCTCCGCCGAGAGGCGCTGGGCGTCCGGGTGGCCGTAGCCGGTGACGCGGATCTCGATGAGGTCGCCCTTGCCGTCCCGCAGCTCGGCGGTCCCCGTGATGCTCTCCATGGTTGAAGAGACTACGACCTCGGGTCAGCGGCCCTCGAACCGGGCGACCAGCTCCTCCTTGCCGAACATCCGGGCGGTGTCGACGGCGGACGGCGTACCGGCCGTCGGGTCGGCGCCGCCCGCCAGCAGGGCGGTCAGCACGTCCTCGGCGCCCTTGAAGACGGCGCCGGCCAGCGGGGTCTGGCCGCGGTCGTTGGCCCGGTTCGGGTCGGCGCCGCGCGCCACCAGGGCGGTGACGGTGGCGGCGTGCCCGTGGTACGCGGCGAGCATCAGCAGGGTGTCGCCGCGGTCGTTGGTCAGGTTGGCGGGCGCGCCGGCGTCGACGTAGGCGGCGAGGGTGTCGGTGTCACCGGCCCGGGCCGCGTCGAAGAGCTTCCCGGCCAGCTCGATCACCTCGGAGTCCGGGGCGTCGGCGGGCTGCTGGCTGGCGGCGTCGGTCATGGCGGGCCTCTCCTGGGCGTTCTCGAGCACCCCGGGCCTCGCCCGGGAGCTTCTCGGTCTGTCGGTCGCGCGTACCGCACCGTAGCGGCCCGGTGCGCGGACGATCCAGCGCACGTCCGGACTTCGGACGCCGGCCGGACCGCGGCATTCCCCCACACGACACACGGGCGGGAAGGTTTCGCCGCCGTTCGAGCGAACTTCCCGGTCCCCCCGGTGCCTTCCCGGCCACCCGCCGGGAATGCCTCGCCGCGCCGGTACACGGGGCCGCCGGGCCCCGTTCCGGGCGGTTCGCATACCTCCCCCCGGCGCCCATCCGGGTATTGGCCGAGAAGACCACCCATTTGCACCGTTCCATCATCTATTACTTTTTGTCACGATTAAGGCACATTCCGTGACACTGTCCCTGTCCCCCTCCCCGAGGAGCAGAGCGTGATCCTCTCGATTTCCGGCATCGTCCTGTTCGGCACCATCGCCTTTCTCTTCTTCCGCAGGGACGGACTAAAGGTCTCCCACGCGATCGTCTGCGCCCTGCTCGGCTTCTACATCGCCGGTTCCTCGATCGCTCCGAGCATCACCGCGGGCGGCGCCAGCCTGGCCAGCCTGCTCGGCGGCCTCAAGTTCTAGCGCGGCCACTCCCCCGTACGGGCCCGGGCGCGGATCCCACCGCCCCCGGGCCCCGTCGTACACCCGACGCCGACCCCCTGAACCCGACCGTCCCACTCGCCCGGGGAGCCAAGGAATGCCGCTCAACCGCCACCTCAGCAAGGGCCGCGACCTCGCCCGCACGGCCGGCGACCACGCCTCCGACATGTTCGCGCCGCTGACCGTCATCGGGCGCGGGATGCGCCACCACGTCGCCTGGGCCAAGAGCCGCTGGCAGGCCACCCCGAAGGACCGGCGCGGACCGACCGTCTTCCTGGTCGCCGCCATGCTGCTCGGCATCTACCTGCTGCCGCACGGGCTGCTGTTCGCGCTGGTGGCCCTGATGGCCAGCGCCGCCTGGAACGGCCGCTCCCCCAAGGCCCCGGCGGGCCCGCCCGAGCCGGACGTCGTCGACGTCAAGCTCACCGCCCTGTACGCCGCGCTGACCCCGTACCTCGCCTCGCCGGACGACCTCAGCCCGCTCTACCACCACGAGGGCGGCTACAAGGACGTCTTCGGCTCCTGGGAGTTCGACGCCGAGGGGCGGCTCTCCCGCCTGGAGCTGGTCTACCCGGCCTACTTCACCGACACCGAGCCCGCCGCCCGGGCCCGGATCGAGCAGGTCGTCCAGGGCAAGGCCGGCCGCGCCCGGGAGTACCGCTTCGACTGGGACGAGGAGTCCAACCGGCTGCGGATCGCCGCCCTGGCCCCGCTGCCCACCGACATCGCGGCCCAGCGCTTCGTGACCACCCCCGGCGAGATCGTGCTGGGCTTCACCGACGAGGCCGGCAGCGCCCGGACCATCCCGGTTGGCCAGGGCGGCGCCGTCACCCAGCAGCCGCCGGTGGTCTGGCGCACCGGCCCCCGCTCGGGCGAGCCGCACCTGCTGGCGCTCGGCGTGACCGGCTACGGCACCTCCAGCCTGATCCGGTCGATCGCGCTCCAGGCGCTGCCCCACGGCGACCTGGTGGTGATCGACGGCGCCGGCACCGGCGAGCACGCCTGCCTGGTCAGCCGGCCCGGCGTGCACACCGTGGAGACCAGCCTGCACGGCGCGCTGGCCGCGCTGGAGTGGGTCGCCCAGGAGACCGAGCGCCGGCTGACCGCGCTGAACGCCGCCCGGCACGCGGGGGCGGCCGCGCCCGAGGACGTCACCCGGCCGCTCTGGCTGCTGCTCGACCACCCGACCGAGCTGAGCGAGCTGGCCCACGCCGAGGGCCGGCCGGACCCGCAGGAGCTGCTGGAGCTCCCGCTGCGGCACGGCCGGGCCGCCCGGGTCACCGTCGTGTTCGCCGACGACATCGAGGCCCGGGACCGGATCACCCCGACCGTGCGGGCCACCACCCGGGCCCGCGTCCTGCTCGGCCCGACCGGCCCCGAGGAGTCCTACGGCACGCTCGGCGCGCCGCTGGACATCGTGCCCGCCGCGCACGCCCCGGCCGGCCGCGGCTACGCCCGGATCGGCACCGGCACACCGGTCCGCCTCCAGGTGCCGGCCACCGTCGACCCGCTGGACGAGGAGGCCCCGGCCCAGCTGCGCGAGGCGGTGATCGCCCTGCTCCCGCACCGCGACACCCGGACCGAGGCGGCCGCGCCGGTCGACGTCCCGCCGCGCCCGGCCGGCCCGCCGCCGGTACCGGTGGCCGAGCCGGTCCAGCAGCCGCAGGCGGTCGACCTGGGCAAGGAGCACGCGCCCCTGCGGTTCCGTCCACTGGCCTGAAAGGGGCCCGCCGGGGCGGGGCGACGTAGGGCGGTGGATCCCGTCCCGGTAGGCTCGTGGTGGAAAGGCCGACCGATCACCAGATGTGAAATAGGTGACACCTGGGGTGATATCCACGGCCAGATGTGACAAATCGGGCGCCGGTGGGTACAAACAGGGGCGGCACGACAGACGACGCATGTCCCGGGACGGGAATCTTCGTCGGAAGCCGAGCGTTGACCGAACGACGAAGAACAGCGACCACTAGTCCTGTGGGCCATAAGCCCGGGAGGCACGATTCATGAGCGAGCGAGCTCTCCGCGGCACGCGACTCGGGGCCACTAGCTACGAGACCGACCGTGGTATCGATCTGGCTCCCCGCCAGACCGTCGAGTACGCATGTCAGAACGGACACCGATTCGAGGTTCCTTTCTCGGTCGAGGCGGAGATCCCCTCGGCCTGGGAATGCCGCTTCTGCGGCCAGGAGGCAGTACTCCTCGACGGTGACGAGCCTGAGGAGAAGAAGACCAAGCCCACGCGTACCCATTGGGACATGCTGATGGAGCGCCGCACGCGCGAGGAGCTGGAGGAGGTGCTGGCCGAGCGGCTGGCCGTACTCCGCTCCGGAGGGATGAACCTCGCGGTACACCCGCGGGACACCCGCAAGAGCGCCTGACCCGTTTCCCGCCCCGGCGGGAGCACGCGAAAAGGGACCCTGGCCCCCAGGGTCCCTTTCGCATGTCCGGGCCCTTCGACGGCGGCCGCCCCGGCGCGCTGATGCCCCGGGGCGGCCGCCGTCGCCGGTCAGCCCTTCAGCGGCGGACGGTAGGTGGTGTCCGGGCCCTGCGGGCCGGCGCCCGGCTCGACCACCTCGCCCTGGATGACCTTGCCGTCCGGGCGGTGGATGCGCAGCTGCTCCTGCAGCCGCACCGCGTCCGCGAGCGGATCGGCCCCGAGGCCGGCGGTGCTGCGCAGCGCCTTGTCCGCGAAGCGGCGCCCGGCGGCCCGCCAGAGCGCCCGGGTCGGCGGGAGGAGCAGGGTCAGCGCCAGCGCGTCCGAGAGGAAGCCCGGCAGCATCAGCAGCAGGCCGGCCAGCACGGTGAGGCTGGTGCCGGTCTGCGGCTGCTGCGACTTCGGGTCCCGGCTCTGGTCGATCGCCGCGGACAGCGCCTTCAGCCCCGCGCGCTTGATCAGCGAGCCGCCGATCAGGGCCCCGGCGATCAGCAGCAGCACGACGGTCAGGCCGCCCAGCCACGAGCCCACCTGGACCAGCAGCCAGATCTCCAGCACCAGCCAGGCGGTGACCACCAACGGCAGCACCCGGCGGAGCTTTCCGCGCCGGGCCTGAGGGGCAGGGGTAGCTTGCTGGGTCACGGTACGAATCCACTCCATAGCGGTGCTCTGCGCGCCGCACGGGAGATCCGGGCCGGCTACGGCACCACCTGGTCCAACGACCGGCCGCCGGCCGGTGTTCCACCGCCGCCCGGGCCGACGGGCCCGCCGACCGGCCGCGCCGGGGTCAGGAGGCCGTCGGGCCGGAGGGCTCGGAGGCGGCCGGGCCGGTCACCCGGCGGCGGCCGATCAGCAGGGCCGCCCCGCAGGCCAGCAGGCCCGCGACGGCCAGCGTCCACTCGGGCGCGACGCCCACCCGGTCCGCCACCGTCGTGCCGTCGCGCAGCGGGACGACGGCGGACAGCTCGGCGGCGGTCAGCTCCTCGGTGCGCTGCTGCACCGAGCCGTCGGGGGCGATCACCGCGCTGATCCCGCTGGTGGCGGCGATCAGCACGGCCCGGCCGTGCTCGACGGCACGCAGCCGGGACATCGCGAGCTGCTGCTCGGGCTGGCCGGTCTTCGCGTAGGTCGCGTTGTTGGTCTGGACGACGAGCACCCGGGCGCCCTTGTCCACGGTGTCGCGGACGATCTCGTCGTACGCCACCTCGAAGCAGATGACGTCGCCGATCTTCGCCGGGCCCAGCTGCATGACGCCGTTGTGGTCGCCGGGGTAGAAGTCGCGGGCGACCCGCTGCAGCCGGGTGATCACCTTCATCAGCTGGTCGCGGAACGGCACGTACTCGCCGAACGGGACGGGGTGCTGCTTGGTGTAGGAGGCGCCCGGGCCGGTCTTCGGGTCCCAGACGATGCCCTCGTTCTGGACGTGCCGCTCGTCCGGCCCGTCCACCAGGGTGCCGACCAGGGTGGGCACGCCGACCGCCTTCACGGCGTCGTCGATGCGCCGGTAGGCCAGCGGGTCGCTGAACGGGTCGAGGTCGGAGGAGTTCTCCGGCCAGATCACCACGTCCGGCTTCTCCACCCGGCCGGCCTCGATGTCGGCGGCGAGCTTCTCGGTGGCGGCGGCGTGGTTGTTCAGCACCATCATCGGCCGGCCGAGGAAGTCCATCCCCGGGTTGGGCACGTTGCCCTGGATCAGGGCGACCTTGACGGTGTCGGCGGCCGCGGTGGGCACCGGGACCAGATAACCGGCCAGCAGGGCCGCGACGGCGCCCAGCGCGGCCAGCGCGGCGGCCCGGGGCGCCCGGCGGGGCCCGCGCAGCCGCAGCGCCGCCCAGGCCAGCAGGGCACCGGCCAGCGCGACGGCGAAGGTCACCAGCGGGGCGCCGCCGATCGCGGCGAGCGGGGTGAACGGGGTGGCGGTGTTGGCGAACGCGAGGCGGCCCCAGGGGAAGCCGCCGAGCGGCAGCCGGTCACGGGCCCACTCCTGGGTGATCCAGAGGCAGGCCGCCCAGAGCGGCCAGCCGGGCAGCCGGGAGGTGAGCGCCAGACCGGAGCCGAGGGCCGCCAGGAAGAGCGCCTCGATCACCGAGAGGCCGACGGTGGCGTCCCAGCCGACCACCCGCAGCCAGCTGAGCAGCAGCAGGAAGAACGGCAGCCCGAAGGCGAAGCCCGTCCAGGCGGCCTGCCGGACGGTGCGGCCGAGGGTGAGCAGCGAGAGCGCGGCGACGCCCACCAGCGAGAGCGGCCAGAGGTCGAACGGCGGGAAGGCCAGCGCGAGGAGCAGCCCGGCGAGGACGGCCAGGCCGGTGCGGGGCAGTCCGGCGCGCACCTTGGCGACGGCGCGGGCGGCCCGGCCGGGGGCGGGGGCGTCCGACGTCACGGACGCCCCGGGGAGGGCGTCCGACCGCTCCTGTGTGACGTGGAGTGCCACCGGCGCACCATCTTCCTGGTCGGGCTGTCCGCGCTTGGCTGTCCGTTGGCGCGTTCTTCACCGCCCGTTGAGTTCGGACGCTGTGCGAAAGACGGTACCCCGGAACCGGCCCCGCGCGTGAGGCCGGGTGGCCCGCCGAGCAGCGGGTTCCCGGCCCTGGTGGGGCGGTGTCAGCGCGGGCTGTAGCGGACCGTGCGCAGCGGCCAGTCGGCGGCGAGCCAGGCGGCCACCGCGCGGTACAACGGGGCGTCCAGCTCGGCGCGGTCGGCGCGGACCCAGGAGCTGACCGTCGTGGTGGCCGGGTCCTCGTGGTCCGGGTAGATGTACACGCAGCCGACGACGTCGCCGCCGGGGTCCGCCAGCACGGTGTAGGTGAAGCCGCGGCGGTGCTCGAAGTCGGCGGCGTGCCGGCGCAGGTCGGCCAGGTTGCGCTCCGGCGTCATGCCCTCGGCGGGCGGCCAGCTGCCGGTCCAGCCCGGGGTGGCGTGGATGTGGTCGATGCTCGACGTCCAGGCCGCGAGGTCGGAGTCGTTGTGCTGCTCGCCGAGGGGCTCCAGGCGGAACCCCTCGGCGGCGAGGGTGCGGGGGACGACGAAGCCGGCGGGTACCAGCGGATGATCACTCATGCCGGTCAACCTACGCAGCGCGGGCCGCCCCGGTCACCCGGACCTACCGCGCGGCCGCCCGCTCCGCCACCGCCCGGTGGACGGTCCGGCCGCGGACCACGGTGCGCAGGCAGACCGGCAGCGGGCGGCCCGGGGTGAGGTCGGGCAGCCCGGGGGTGCCGGAGCGCGGGTCGGTGGACCAGCCGGCCACCCGGGAGTCGGGGGCCTGGACCACGAGCTCGTCGGCGGCCCAGACCGCGTAGCTGGCGATCGCGCCGGGGACGAGCACGCCGTCCTGGTCGCGGCCGATCGCCCGCCAGCCGCCCCGGGTGTGGGCGGTGAAGGCGGCGCGGGCCGAGATCCGGTGGTCGAGGGTCCGGTGGAAGGCCGCCGCGCGGACGGTGCCCCAGGGATCGAGCGGGGTGACCGGGGCGTCCGAGCCGAAGGCCAGCGGGACGCCGGCCCGCAGCAGCGCGGCGAACGGGTTGAGCGCGGCGGCGCGCTCGGCGCCGAGCCGCTGGACGTACATGCCGTCCGGGCCGCCCCAGGCGGCGTCGAAGGCGGGCTGCACGGAGGCGGTGAGGCCGAGCTCGGCGAAGGCCGCGACGGACGCCCCGTCCAGTGCCTCGGCGTGCTCCACGCGGTGGCGCAGCGCCCTGACGCGGTCGGCGCCGACCCGCTCGCCGGCCGCCCGGACGCCCGCGAGGACGGCGCCCACGGCGGCGTCGCCGATGGCGTGGAAGCCGGCCTGCAGCCCGGCCTCGGTGCAGGCGGCGACGTGGTCGGCGACCTGCTCGGCGCTCAGGTAGGAGGCGCCGGTGTGGTCGGCGTCGGCGTAGGGGCTGTGCAGGCAGGCGGTGTGCGAGCCGATCGCGCCGTCGACGAAGAGGTCGCCGCCGGCGCCCACCGCGCCGAGCCGGCGGGCCGTCTCGACGCCGCCCAGCTCGCCCCAGTAGCCGAACACCTCGGGCCCCTCGCCGTCGGCGGCGAGGTCCAGCAGCGCGGCGAGGTCCTGCTCCGAGGAGATCTCCGGGCCGGCGCACTCGTGCAGCGCGCCGATGCCGAGCTCGGCGGCCCGGGCCAGCGTCGCGCGCTGGGCACGCCGGCGCTGCTCGGGGGTGAGGTGCGCGAGCGCGGTCCGGCGCACGGCGTGGTGGGCGTCGCGGGTGAGCGGGCCGTCGGCGGAGAAGCCGGGCCGGTCGGCGAGGCCGGCGGTGAGCGCGCGCAGCGCGGTGGTGGCCAGCGCGGAGTGCACGTCGGTGCGGGAGAGGTAGAGCGCGGCGCCGCCGGCGGCCGCGTCCAGCTCGGCGAGCGTCGGCGGTCGGCCCTCGGGCCAGCCGGTCTCGTCCCAGCCGTGCCCGATGAGCACGCCGCCCGGCTCGGAGCGGTCGGCCGCGAAGGCGGCGAGGGCCTCCAGCGCGGCGGCGAGCGAGGGCAGGCCGGTGAGGTCCAGACCGGTGAGCGCCAGACCGGTGGCGGTGGCGTGCACGTGGGCGTCGACGAAGGCGGGGGTGACCAGGGCGCCGTCGAGCTCGACGATCTCGTCCGCGGCGTCGGCGTACGCCTCGGCCGCGCCGTCGCTGCCGACCCAGGCGACGTGCTCGCCCTCGACGAGCATCGCGGTGGCGAAGGGGTCGGCGGGGCTGTAGACGGCGCCGCCGCGCAGCAGGACGGTTCGTGGGCCCCTCTGGCCCGAGGGCGGGCCGGGAGGGAGGGTGCGTTCGGTCATGACGCCAAGTCTGCACCTCCCGGAGGTGCGGTCAGAGCTTCGGGGGCCTCGCCTCGTAGGGCGTCGAGAGCACGACGGTGGTGCGGGTGGAGACGCCGGCCGCGCTGCGGATCCGGGCCAGCAGGTCCTCCAGGTCGCCGGGGGCGCCGACGCGGACCTTGAGGATGTAGTTCTCGTCCCCGGCGACGCTGTGGCAGGCCTCGATCTCGGGCAGCCCGGCGAGCCTCTCCGGGGTGTCGTCCGGGGCGCTGGGGTCGAAGGGCTTGACCGAGATGAAGGCGGTCAGCGCCAGCTCGACCGCGTCGGGGTCGACGATGGCGGTGTAGCCGCGGATCACGCCGCGCTGCTCCAGACGGCGCACCCGCTGGTGCACCGCCGAGGTGGACAGGCCGGTGGCCTTGCCCAGGTCCGTGTAGCTCATCCGGCCGTCCTCCAGGAGCAGCTGAACGATGCGTTGGTCGAGATCCTCCACAAGGCGCAAACCTACCCGGTCGGGGGCGCGCGCGGCGCCACAGCGGGCGCGCACGGTGTCACTCGCGGCCGCGCCGGGTGCCGGGCGGGCACATGCCGGGCGAATGTGGCGAAGGACACACCCGGTGCATCACAGTGCACCGGCCTGCAGGATTATGAGTCCGCGTCGGCGGGAAGTGCTGGTTGTGGCCCCGGGCGACCACGCCGGGCCCGATCCGAGGGGGATCACCATGCGTGCAACTGACCGGCACTCGCTGAGCGCCGACGACACCCACGATATGACCGGCCGCGAGGATCTCGCGGTCCCCCACGAGCCGTCGGCGGGGGTGGATCCGGGCGAGGGCGAGACCTGGGACATCGTCCGGGTGCACTGCCCGGAGTGCCGCCGTCCGATCGCCCTGGTGGGCGACGAGGAGCGGCTGCCGCAGCACGCCGTGCTGCCGACCGCCTGGCACCCCTTCTCGCCCGCGCTCTGCCCGGGCTCGGGAGCGCCGACGGACGACCTGGCGGAGGTGGAGTCGGCGGAGGACGCCGGGACCGCCGGTCTGGAGGCGCTGCTCGCCCTCCCGTCCGAACTCGACTGGCGCACCCAGCCGTTCTCCCACGCCGTGGCGCACCGCCCGGTGCGGACGGCGCCCGCGCCGGCCATCCCGCAGCAGCGCAGCCGGCTCGTCCGGCACTGACGGCCGCGCCCGTCCCGGGGGTTGACCGGCCGTCAGCCGACGGCCGGTCCCGACCACCGGGGCGGGAGACGCCTCCGGGCGTCACTCCGCACCCTGGAGTGACGCCCGGAGGCCGTTACGGGGGCCGTCAGCCGGAGGTGAGGTGGCGGCCGATCACCAGGCGCTGGATCTGGTTGGTGCCCTCGACGATCTGCAGCACCTTGGCCTCGCGCATGTAGCGCTCGGCCGGGAAGTCCTGGGTGTAGCCGTAGCCGCCGAGGACCTGGACGGCGTCGGTGGTGACCCGCATCGCCGCGTCGGTGCAGAACAGCTTGGCCATCGCCGCCTGCTTGGAGAACGGCCGGCCGGCGTCGCGCAGCCGGGCGGCGGCCAGGTAGAGCGAGCGCCCGGCCTCGATCTGGGTGGCCATGTCCGCGAGCATGAAGGACAGGCCCTGGAACTCGGCGATCGGTCGGCCGAACTGGCGGCGGGTACCGGCGTACTCGACCGCGAGGTCGAGCGCGGCCTGGGCGACGCCGATCGCGCAGGCGGCGATGCCGAGCCGGCCGGAGTCCAGGGCGGCGAGCGCGATCTGGAAGCCCTGGCCCTCGCTGCCGATCAGCCGGCCGCGCTCGACCCGGGCGCCGTCGAAGTGCAGCTGCGCGGTCGGCGAGGACCGCATGCCCATCTTGTGCTCCGGCGGCGCGGCCGACAGGCCGGCCACCCCGGCGGGCACCAGCAGGCAGCTGATGCCGCGCGCGCCCGGCTCGCCGGTGCGCACCAGGGCGCTGTAGAAGTCGGCCTCCCCGCCGTGGGTGATCCACGCCTTGGTGCCGCTGACCACGTACTCCTCGCCGTCCAGGTCGGCGCGGGTGCGCAGCGCGGCGGCGTCGGAGCCGGACTGCGGCTCGGAGAGGCAGTAGGCGCCGAGCTGCTCGCCGGAGAGCATGCCGGGCAGCCAGGCGGCGCGCTGCTCGTCGCTGCCGAAACCGGCCAGGGCGTGGCAGGAGAGGGTGTGCACGCTGACCCCGAGGCCGACCGCCAGCCAGCCGCCCGCGAGCTCCTCCAGGACCTGGAGGTAGACCTCGTAGGGCTGGTCGCCGCCGCCGTACTTCTCCTCGTAGGGGAGGGAGAGCAGACCGGCCTCGCCGAGGGTGCGGAACACCTCGCGCGGGAAGCGGCCGGCGGCCTCGTCCTCCGCCGCGCGCGGCTGGATCTCGCGCTGGACCAGCTCCCGGGTGAGGCTCAGCAGTTCGCGGGCCTCGTCGGTCGGCAGCTGGCGTTCCACGGCGTTCGCTGGGGACGGGGTCATGGCGGCTGGTCGCCTCCTCGTTCGGGCACCGGGCCCTGGTGTGGCGGGCCCGACGCGGGTGTGGCACGTCGGGCCGACCGGCACCGGGTTACGGTGAACGGCCGTTCACATGCGTGGCGAAGTGAGTATGCCCGATCCCGGCGCTGCCGTCACGACCTGCACGGAATCACTGTCCGTCCTGGCGTACGGGCCCCCGTAGGGTTGCCGATGTGGCCTCTTCCGAAACGTCCAGCACCCCTCCCGGCGGCCCGGCCGCCCCCGCGGCCGGCGGGGCTCCGGACGCGCTCGGCGCACCCGGAGCGCCCGCCGCGCCCGAGGGCCTCCCCGACCTCGCCGGCCTCGCCGCCGGGCTGCGCGCGCTGGCGCCCTCCTGCGGCCCGGTCCGGCTGGTCGCGGTGGACGGGCACGCCGGCTCCGGCAAGACCACCTTCACCGGCCGGCTGGCCGCCGCGCTCGGGGGTGCGCCGGTGGTCCACCTGGACGACCTGGCCACCCATGCCGAGCCCTTCGGCTGGACGGAGCGGTTGCGCACCCAGGTGCTCGACCCGCTGGCCGCCGGCCGGGACGCGGCGTACCGGGTGTACGACTGGACGCTGGGGCGCTTCGCCGGCACCGCGGCGGTGCCGCTCGCCCCGGTGGTGCTGATCGAGGGCGTCGGCGCCGGCCGGCGGGCGGTGCGGCCCCGACTGGCGCGGCTGATCTGGATGGAGCTGGCCGCCGAGGACGCCCGGCGGCGCGGGGAGGAGCGGGACGGTCCGGCCCTGGCGGAGTTCTGGGCGGGCTGGGCACGGGCGGAGTCGGCGCACTTCGCCGCCGACCCCAGCCGCCCGTACGCGGCCACCATCGTCGACGGAGTGACCGGGCGGATCGCACCGAGCACCGTCGGTGAACCTTCAACAAGCCCTTGACCTGCGGTGTCACCAGGACTTAGGTTCTCCTCAGTTGCCGAGGTTGTTGATCGCGCAACATCGGACTCGGCATCCCCGGCTTGTTCCCCCGTGAGCCGGGGGTGCCGTCCCCCCTCCCGCCGCCCGGACCCCGCCCGACCGGGGCCGAGGCCCGGCCGGATCGCACCGGCGCCCAATCCCCGCGCGCGCGATCGCATTTGACTCCGCACGGCACTCTTCCGGATCAGCGCCGCGCCGGTACGATTCCTGGAGGCGCATATGCGCCCCGGGGGCTATCGACGACCGGCCGGCTTCTCCGCACCTCGAATCGCCGACCGAGCCCCAGGCACACCGCGGGGGGCGTGAGTGACGACGGTGGACAGTTCCGACGGCAACAACACGGGCGGCCCGGCTCCGAACCGGCTCGCCGACCGCGCCTGGCTGCGTGCCATGGACGCCTACACGGCGGGCGCGTACGCCCGCGCGGAGGAGGAGTTCCGCGCGGCCGTGCGGCTCGATCCGGGGATGGCCGACGCCTGGCTCGGCCTGCACGCCCTGCGCAGCGACACCTCCGGGGCGCTGCTCGCGATGTACCGCCACCGGACCCGGTTCGGCGAGCAGCGCCGGCTCCACCGGCGCCCGCTCAGTTCCTGGTACTGGCTGGGCTGGTGGGTGCAGCCCGTCCTGGAGGACAGCCGCGACCTGGCGCTCGCGCACGCCTCGCACTGGCTGGACGGCCGCCATCTCGCCGAGCTGGACAGGGCGTTGGAGCAGTGCCCGGTCCCGGAGGAGGACCCGTCCGCGCGCTTCCTGCACGCGTGCCGGTCCTACCTCCTCAAGGACTGGGAACAGCTGATCCGGGACACCGACCGGCTGCTGGACGACCAGTTGCTGGGCATCGAGGCCGGGCTCTTCGCGGGCATGGCGCGGGTCCGGCTGGACATGTGCGCCCAGGCGCAGGCCCCGCTCGCCGCCTCGCTGGCCCGCTGCCGCTCCGAGCAGCCGCAGCGCAAGGAGCTGCGGTACTGGCTGGCCCGGGCCTACGAGGGCGCCGGGCGCAGCGCCGCCGCGCTGCCGCTCTACCGGGCGGTGCACCGGGCCGATCCGGCCTTCATGGACACCGCGACCCGGCTCGCCGCGATCTCCGCCGAGGACGGCGTGGTCGACGCGCTGCTGGACGCGGTGGGCGGCCTCGGACGTGAGGGCGGGAAGCCCTCGGGCGGCGACGAGGCCTTCGACGCGCTGTCGCTGGGCCTGGACACGGTGGGCGCCGAGGAGGCCGGGCTGGACGACGCGGCGCTGGAGGCCTCGGGGTGCGAGGCCCCGGGCCTCGAAGCCGCCGGGTACCCGGGCGAGGCCTACCCCGGTGAGGCCCTCTCCGGCGAGACCTACCCCGGTGAGCCCTACCCCGGTGAGCCCTACCAGGCCGCGCCCTGTTCCGGCGAGCCGTACCGGACCGAGCCCGGCCAGAGCGAGGCGTACCCCGCCGGGGCCTTCCCGGCCGGGACCGGTGGGCCGGGCGCGCAGGAGCCGCCGGGGGCGGGCGCGGCCGCCGACCGGGAGGCCGGACCGGCGCTGCCCGCCGGTGAGCGCTCCGGCGCGCCGCTGCCCCCCGCCGGCTCCGGGCCCGCCGTGCCGGTCCGCGGCGAGGCGCCGCCCAGACCCGCGGGCGGCTACCCGGCCGCCGGACGCGACGGCGACGAGCGGGAGCTGGACGCGGCGCTGGCCGAACTCTCCCGGATGGTCGGCCTGGAGCCGGTCAAGCGCCAGGTCCGGGCGCTCTCCGCGCAGTTGAGGATGTCCCGGCTGCGGGCGGCGCAGGGCCTGCCGGTGCAGCCGCCCAAACGCCACTTCGTCTTCTCCGGCCCCTCCGGTACCGGCAAGACCACCGTGGCGCGCATCCTCGGGCGGGTCTTCCACGCCCTCGGGCTGCTCTCGGGGGACCACCTGGTCGAGGCCCAGCGGGCCGACCTGGTGGGCGAGTTCCTCGGCCAGACGGCCGTCAAGGCGAATGAGCTGATCGACTCCGCGCTGGACGGCGTGCTCTTCATCGACGAGGCCTACAGCCTCTCCAACTCCGGCTACAGCAAGGGCGACGCCTACGGCGACGAGGCGCTGCAGGTGCTGCTGAAGCGGGCCGAGGACAACCGCGACCGGCTGGTGGTGATCCTGGCCGGCTACCCGGAGGGCATGAACCGGCTGCTCGCCACCAACCCCGGCCTCAACTCCCGCTTCACCACCCGGGTCGACTTCCCCAGCTACCGCCCCGGCGAACTCACCGCGATCGGCGCCGCGCTGGCCGACCGGGACGGCGACGGCTGGGACGAGGACGCCGCCGAGGAACTGGCCAGCATCTGCATCCACGTGGTCCGCGAGGGCTGGATCGACGACCTGGGCAACGGGCGGTTCATCCGCACCCTGTACGAGAAGTCCTGCGCCTACCGGGACCTGCGCCTCTCGCTGCTGCGCGAGCCGCCCGGGCGCGAGGACCTGGCGACCCTGCGGCTGCCGGACCTCGTGCAGGCGTACGGCGAGCTGATCGACGGCCGGGGCTGAGCCGGCGGAGCGGGTCCGCCGGCTCCGCCGCTCAGCCCCCGAGCACCGTCGCCTCCCGCTCCGCGTCCAGGCCGACCACCGGCCGGTCCGGGCGCTGCGGGGCGGTGCCGCCGATGGACCGCAGCCAGGCCCAGGTGTCGGCGACCGTCTCCGCGACCGGGCGGCAGCGCAGCCCGGCGGCGACCGCCTTGGCCACGTCGGAGCCGTGCACGGTGTCGTGCAGCTCGCCCGGCGGGACCCAGACCGGCAGGTCGCTCCACGGTTCGATGCCGGCCGCCAGGATCCGGTCGGGCTCCGTCCAGCGCAGCTCCGCGTCCGAACCGGTGGCCCGGACGCAGGCCTCCAGCAGCTCGCCCATGGTGGCGTGCCCCCGCGGGCTGACCAGGTCGTACGCACCGCCGTGGCCGGCCACCAGGGCGTCGAGGGTCCAGACCGCGATGTCCCGGGCGTCGATGTACTGCACCGGCAGGTCGCGCGGGCCGGGGGCGAGCACCGGGCCGCCGCGGGCGATCCGGCCCAGCCACCAGGGCAGCCGGCCGATGTTCTCGTACGGACCGATGATCAGCCCGGCCCGGGCCAGCAGCGCCCGGTCGCCGAAGGCGTCCAGCAGCGCCAGCTCACCGCCGCGCTTGGCCTGCGGGTAGGCGACCTCGCCGGCGTCCGGCGAGCCCTCGACCAGCGCGGCGCTCTCGTCCGCCCCGGCCGGGGTCGGGTACGCGTACACCGACCGGCTCGACACGTAGGCGTAGCGGCCGACCCGGCCGGCCAGCAGGCGGGCGCTGTCGCGCACCGCCGAGGGCGCGCCGGACCAGGTGTCCACCACCGCGTCCCACTCCCCCTCGGCCAGCGCGGCCAGGCCGTCCTCGGCCCGCCGGTCGCCGTGCAGCGCCCGCACACCGGCCGGCGGCGCGTGCGTCCCCCGGTGGAAGACCGTCACCTCCCACCCGCGCTCCAGCGCCTCCTCGGTCACGGCCCGACCGACGAACTCCGTCCCACCCAGCAGCAGCAGTCTCATACCGACCACCCTGCCGAGCGGACGGCGTTCTGGGAACGGCCGCATGCTCAGGGCAGAATCGCCCACAGCGGAACCCGGCGGCCCGGGAGGGCGGCCGCCGGGACGGGCCGTCAGGCGGCGGAGCGGTGGTCCGGGTCGTGCACCTCGCCGACCAGTTCCTCCACCACGTCCTCCAGCGTCACCACGCCGAGCGTGCGCCCGTCCTGGTCGACCACCGCGGCCAGGTGGCAGGCGGCCCGGCGCATCGCGCCGAGCGCGTCGTCCAGCGGGAGCGTGCCGCGCACCACGGTGATCGGGCGCCAGAGGCGGGCCGGCACCGGCGCCGCCTGGTCGTCGACGTCCAGGATGTCCTTGAGGTGCAGGTAGCCCAGGTAGCCGGGGCCGGCCGGGTCGCCCTCGGTGACCGGGAAGCGCGAGAAGCCGGTGCGCAGCGCCAGCTCCTCGACCTGGGCGGCGGTCACCTCGGTGTCCACGGTGACGAGCTGCTCGGGCTTGAGCAGCACCTCGGTGACCGGGCGGCGGCCCAGCTCCAGGGCGTCCTCCAGGCGCTCCTGGCGGCCCTCGTCGAGCAGACCGGCGTCCCGGGAGTCGACCAGCAGGTACATCAGCTGCTCGGTGGTGAAGACCGACTCGACCTCGTCCTTGGACTCGACCTTGAACAGCCTCAGCACGGCGTTGGCGAAGGCGTTCAGGAAGAAGATCACCGGTGCGAGCCAGCGGGCCAGCCGGTCCAGCGGCGGGCCGAGCCGGAGCGCGGCCTTCTCCGGCCCCGCCAGCGCGAGGTTCTTCGGCACCATCTCGCCCATCACCATGTGCAGGAAGACCACCACGGCCAGCGAGATCCCGTAGGAGAGCGGGTGCATCAGGCCGGCCGGCACGCCGAGGGCGTGGAACGGGCCCTCCAGCAGGTGGGCGATGGTCGGCTCGGCGAGCGCGCCCAGGCCCAGCGAGCAGACCGTGATGCCGAGCTGGGCGGCGGCGAGCATCGCGGAGACGTTGGAGAGCGCGTGCAGCACGGTGCGGGCGCGCTTGTCGCCCGCCTCGGCGAGCGGTTCGATCTGGCTGCGCCGGACGGAGACCACCGCGAACTCGGCGCCGACGAAGAACGCGTTGCCCAGCAGGAGCAGGACGGCGAGGGCCAGTTGGAGCACGGTCATCGGGCGCCGCCCTCGTCGTCACCGGGGCGCGGGCGCCCGCTCGTGCGCTCCACCCGTACCCGGCTGGTGCGGTGGCGGTCCACGGCCTCGACGGTGAACCGCCAGCCGGGCAGCTCGGCCTGCTCGCCCGGGACGGGAAGCCGGCCGAGGAGGTCCGAGACCAGGCCGGCCAGGGTCTCGTAGGGGCCGTCGGGCGCGTGCAGGCCGATCGACTCCAGGTGGTCGATCCGGGCCCGGCCGTCGGCGGCCCAGACCGGCAGCCCGTGCAGCGGCGGCAGCGGGATCAGTTCGGGGGTGTCGGCGGGGTCGTGCTCGTCCTGCACCTCGCCGACCAGCTCCTCGACGATGTCCTCGACGGTGACCACGCCGGCGGTGCCGCCGTACTCGTCGACCACGATGGCCATCGGCTGGAGCCGGCGCAGCTGGTCCAGCAGGCGCTCGGCGGGGAGCGTCTCGGGCACCAGCAGCGGCGGCACCGCCAGATCGCCGACCCTGACCAGAGCGCGCCGGGCGGGCGGCACCGCGAGGGCGTCCTTGAGCGTGACGGTGCCGGTGACCTCGTCCAGGCTGTCGGTGTAGACCGGGAAGCGGGAGAGGCCGGTGGCCCGGGTGAGGTTGAGCACGTCGGCGGCGCTGGCGTCGCGCTGGAGGGCGGCGACGTCGATCCGCGGCGTCATCACCGACTCGGCGGTGAGGTCGCCGAGGCCGAGGGTGCGCACGAACAGGGTGGCTGACTCCTCGTCCATCACCCCGGCCCGGGCCGAGTGCCGGGCGAGCGAGCCCAGCTCGGCGGGGGTCCGGGCATGGCCCAGCTCCTCCTGCGGCTCGACGCCGAGGGCGCGGACGGTGCGGTCCGCCGAGCCGTTCAGGAAGCTGATCAGCGGGCGGCAGGCGTGCGAGAAGGCCATGTGCGGGGCGGCCACCGAGCGGGCCACCTGGAGCGGCCGGGAGATCGCCCAGTTCTTCGGGACGAGCTCGCCGATCACCATCTGCACCACGGTGGCCAGCAGCATGCCGACGATCACCGCGACGCCCCGGGCGGCCCCGTCGGGCAGGCCGACGGTGGTGAACACCGGCTTCAGCAGGACGGAGAGGGCCGGCTCGGCGAGCATGCCGACCACCAGCGAGGTGACGGTGATGCCGAGCTGCGCGCCGGAGAGTTCGAACGAGAGGTGCCGCACGGCGCGGACGACCCGGGCGGACCGGGCGTCGCCGGCTTCGGCGGAGCGCTCCACCGCACCCCGCTCCACGGTCACGAAGGCGAACTCGGCGGCCACGAACAGGCCGTTGGCGAGGATCAGCAGGAACGCCGCGAACAGCAGCAGCCAGGCGGTGATCACAGTGCCGCCTGCCTTCCGATACCGGGAAGCCGGGCGGCGCGGGTACTACCGGACGGATCGTCCATGGACGGGGGGAGTCACTCCTCAAGTCGTTTCCGCGCAGGGCCCGCTGTCGGGCGGCGCCGGTCAAATGGCATGGCTTTGCCCTGCTTTTTACCAGCGTAGACGATACCCGTGCGACTGTCGGCCCCCCGTTCGGACCCGCCAGGGGGCGGCGCCGGGCGGACAGGGGTCGGCCCGGGCGGCGTAGGGGGCGGTCCGGGCGGCGTAGGGGGCGGGCGAGCCGGGGGTGGTCGGGGCGGCGGATCAGCGGCCGCGGCGCTCGACCAGGTCGCGCAGCGCCCGGGCGTCCGCGATCGCCTGCGCCTTGCCGAGCCCGGACTGGATGCCGACCACGGCCAGCGAGGTGCCGTCGGCCAGGTCGAGGGTCGCCCACGGGTCCCCCTGGCGGAAGTTGACCCGGACGATCTCGGCCCAGGCCAGCCGGCGGCGGCGGACGAAGTTCACCACGGTGATGCCCTCGGTGTCGGCGCTCACCCGGGGCCGGGCCAGCATCAGGCCGACGCCGGCGAACAGCACGCCGCTGAGCACCATCATGAGCCGGTCGTTGAACTGCCAGCTCGCCGGGAGCGCGAGGGCGATCGCGACGAACATCACGACCAGCAGTACGCAGACCGGCAGCAGCACGGCCCGGGTGCGGCGCGGGGCCCAGGTGACGGGGAACTCGGCGGGGCTGGTCACGTGCGGTCTCCGGGGGGTCCAGGCGGGGCGGCACCGGCGGCCGGGTGCCGGCCGTCGACGAAAGGGCGGGGGCGCCGACCGGCGCCCCCGCCCCATTGAACCGCTGTTTAACTCCGCTGCTTCACGCGCGGGGGTGTCAGAGGCGGCAGGCGTGGATGTTCGTCACCAGGATCGCCCGGGCGCCGATGCCCCAGAGGTCGTCCATGATCCGCTGGGCCTCCTTGCGGAGCACCATCGACCGGACGGCCACCCAGCCCTCGGTGTGCAGCGGGGAGACGGTCGGCGACTCCAGGCCGGGGGTCAGCGCGACGGCGGCGCCCACGTTCTCGGCACGGATGTCGTAGTCCATCAGCACGTAGCGACGGGCCACCAGCACGCCCTGGAGGCGGCGCAGGAACTGGTCGACGCCCGCGTCCTCCCCCGCGCCCTTCGGGCGGATCACCACGGCGTCCGAGACCAGGATCGGCTCGCCGAAGACCTCCAGCCCGGCGTTGCGCAGGCTGGTGCCGGTCTCCACCACGTCGGCGATCACATCGGCCACGCCCAGCTGCACCGCGGTCTCGACCGCGCCGTCCAGCTTCGTCACGGTGGCCTTGACCCCGTGGTCGGCCAGGTGCTGCTCGACCAGACCGGTGTACGAGGTGGCGATCCGCAGCCCCTCCAGGCCCTGCACGTCCTTCACGTCCACACCCTCCGGGCGGGCGAAGCGGAAGGTGGAGCCGCCGAACCCGAGGGCCAGCACCTCCTCGGCGTTGGAGTGCGAGTCCAGCAGCAGGTCGCGGCCGGTGATGCCGACGTCCAGCCGGCCGGAGCCGACGTACACCGCGATGTCGCGCGGGCGCAGGAAGAAGAACTCGACCTCGTTGTTCGGGTCGACGAGCACGAGCTCCTTGGGATCCTTGCGCTGGCGGTAGCCGGCCTCATGGAGCATCTCCGCCGCGGGACCCGAGAGCGAACCCTTGTTGGGGACGGCGATGCGCAGCATGGAAGTCGGTTCCTTACCTGGTGGGGGTGGGGTGTGCTGTTCGGACCGGTTCAGAGGTACTTGTAGACGTCGTCGAGCGTCAGTCCACGGGCGACCATCATCACCTGAACGTGGTACAGGAGCTGGGAGATCTCCTCGGCGGTCTGCTCGTCCGACTGGAACTCGGCGGCCATCCAGACCTCGGCGGCCTCCTCGACGACCTTCTTGCCGATCGCATGGACGCCCTGCTGGACGAGCTGCGCGGTACGGGAGGACGAGGGGTCGCCGGTGGCGGCCTTCTGCTGGAGCTCGGTGAAGAGCTCCTCGAATGTCTTCGAAGCCATGATGGACTCACCTTACGGCGTGCGGGCTTACAGGCGGTAAACGGTCCCGGACCGTGGACAGTCCGGTGGACGTCCACGGTCCGGGACCGTGCCGTGGGTCGGTGCGGCGCGTCAGGCGAGCGACTTGAGGACGGCGGCGGTGGCGACGGCCGCCGTGACGGCCTCGTGCCCCTTGTCCTCGGAGGAGCCGGGCAGGCCCGCGCGGTCCACCGCCTGCTGCTCGTTGTCGCAGGTCAGGACGCCGAAGCCGATCGGGACGCCGGTGTCGACGCTGACCTGGGTGAGGCCGGCGGTGGCGGCCTGGCAGACGTAGTCGAAGTGCGGGGTGCCGCCGCGGATGACCACGCCGAGCGCGATCACCGCGTCGTAGCCGCGGTCGGCGAGGCGCTTGGCGGCGACCGGCAGTTCGAAGGTGCCGGGCACCCGCAGCACGGTCGGCTCGTCGATGCCGAGCTCCTTGAGGGCGCGGTGGGCGCCGTCCAGCAGGCCGTTCATCACCTGCTCGTGCCACTGGGCCGCGATCACGGCGACCTTGAGGCCGGCGGCGTTGTCGATGGTCAGCTCGGGGGCTCCGTGGCCGCTCATGTGCTGTTCCTCTTCCGGGGGTCGTGACGGGGGTGCTTCAGGAGCCGAGACCGGGCAGGTCGTGGCCCATCCGGTCGCGCTTGGTCCGCAGGTAGCGCAGGTTGTGCTCGCCCGCCGGGGTCTCGACCGGCTCGCGGCCCTTGACCTTCAGGCCGTGCTCGGTGAGCGCGGCGAGCTTCTCGGGGTTGTTGGTGAGCAGGGTGAGCGAGCGGACGCCGAGGTCGCCGAGCATCTGGGCGCCGATGCTGTAGTCGCGGGCGTCGGCGGGCAGGCCGAGGTCCAGGTTGGCGTCGACGGTGTCGCGGCCCTGCTCCTGGAGCTGGTAGGCGCGCAGCTTGTGCGCGAGGCCGATGCCCCGGCCCTCGTGGCCGCGCAGGTAGAGGACGACGCCCCGGCCGGCCTCGGTCACCCTGCGCAGCGAGGCCTCCAGCTGCGGGCCGCAGTCGCAGCGCAGCGAGCCGAACACGTCACCGGTGAGGCACTCGGAGTGGACCCGCACCAGCACGTCCTCGCCGTCGGGGAGGCGGCCGTCGGCGTCCAGGCCGCCGGCCACCAGGGCGAGGTGCTCGACGCCGTCGATGGTGCCGCGGTAGCCGACGGCGGTGAACTCCCCGTACGCGGTCGGCAGCGCGGTGACGGCGGCCCGGTCCACGTGGAGCTCGGTGCGGCGGCGGTAGGCGATCAGGTCCTCGATGGAGATGATCGCCAGGCCGTGCTCGCGGGCGAAGGCGACCAGGTCGGGCAGCCGGGCCATCGTGCCGTCGTCGTTGACCACCTCGGCGATGGCGCCGGCCGGTGCCAGCCCGGCCAGCCGGGCCAGGTCGACGGCGGCCTCGGTGTGGCCGGGGCGCACGAGCACGCCGCCCTCGACGGCCCGCAGCGGGAAGACGTGCCCGGGGCGGGTGAGGTCGCCGGGCTCCGTCCCGGTGGAGGAGAGCAGCCGGACGGTCCGGGCGCGGTCGGCGGCCGAGATGCCGGTGTCGACCCCGTCGCGGGCGTCGACCGAGACGGCGTAGGCGGTGCCCTTGCGGTCCTCGTTGACCTGGGTCATCGGGGGCAGCTTGAGCCGGTCCAGCTCCGGGCCGGTCATCGGGACGCAGATCACGCCGGAGCTGTAGCGGATGGTGAAGGCCATCAGCTCGGGGGTGGCGGCGGAGGCGGCGAAGACGATGTCGCCCTCGTTCTCGCGGTCCTCGTCGTCGACCACGATGACGGCTCGGCCGAGCGCGATGTCGGCGACGGCCCGCTCGACCGGGTCGAGCGCGAGGTCGAGGTCGGCGGTCTGGTTGGCGGTCATGCCGTGGCTCCCTGCGGGACGGTGGCGGACGTGGTGCGCGGCTCACGGGTGCTCAGCCACCAGGAACGCAGGCCGAGCAGTACCAGGACGAAGTAGATCGAGTAGGTGAGGCCGGAGAAGGAGTAGCCGCTGTTGAACGCGAGCGGGACGCCGACCACGTCGACGGCGATCCAGGCGAACCAGAACTCCACCCAGCCGCGGGCCTGGGCGACCATCGCCGCCAGCGTGCCGACGAAGATGTAGGCGTCCGACCAGGGGCTCCAGGAGAGGCTGGGGTTGGCCAGGAACAGCCAGGCCAGCGCACCGGTGCCGAGCGCGGTGCCGGCCACCAGGGCGGCCCGCTCGGGCCAGCTCGCGAACCGGACGGCGATGCCGTCCGCCCCGCGGCGGCCGCGACGCCACCGCGTCCAGCCCCAGGCGGCCGTGGCGACCACGATCAGCTGCTTGCCGATCAGGCCCGGGACGTGGCCGTTCAGGTAGGCCGTGATCAGCACGGCGCCGGAGAGCAGCTGCACCGGCCAGCTCCACACCGAGCGGCGCCAGCCGAGCGCGAGGCCGCCCAGGCCGAGCAGGTTGCCGATCATGTCGGCCCACTTCACGTGCTCACCGAAGACGGTGAACGCTTCTCCGCTCAGCCAGTTCACTGGGCTTCTCCGGTGGTCGTCGAGGGCAGGGTGCGGGAGTCGAGCAGCCGCTCCACGTACTTGGCGAGGACGTCGACCTCCAGGTTGACGCTCTCGCCGACGGCCTTGGTGCCGAGCGTGGTCAGCGCGAGGGTGGCCGGGATGAGGCTGACGGTGAAGCTGTCGCGGGCGGCCTCGACCACGGTCAGGCTGACGCCGTCCACGGTGATCGACCCCTTCTCCACCAGGTAGCGGGAGATGGTGGCGGGCAGCGAGAAGCGCAGCACCTCCCAGCGGAGCTTGTCGTCGGCGTCGCGCTCGCCGGGCTCGCGGCCCAACAGGGCGCCGGTGGCGTCGACATGGCCCTGGACGAGGTGCCCGCCGAGCCGTGCGCCGAGGGCCATCGCGCGTTCCAGGTTGACCCGGGAGCCGGGGGCGAGCTCGCCCAGACTGGAGCGGTGGAGCGTCTCGGCCATCACATCGGCGCTGAACTCACCGGACCGGCCGGCCAGTTCCTCGGGAGTGTCGACGACGGTCAGGCAGACGCCGTTGACCGCGATGGAGTCGCCGTGGTGCGCGTCCTGACAGACCACCGGTCCGCGCAGGCGGATTCGCGAGGAGTCGCCGATCTCCTCGATCGACACGACCTCGCCGAGCTCTTCGATGATGCCGGTGAACACCCGGGTTCTCCTCGCGCTTGGGGGCGCGGACTCCGGGGCGGGCATGGGAGAGGACACGGACGGGCACGGGTGCGCGGGCCACCGGACAGGACCCGTCGCCGGGCTGTCGCGCAACCGCCGGGAGAGAGCTCTCCTCTCCCGTCGCACACCTGCCCGCGGTCCACCGGGGAACCACGGGTACTGCTCATCGTCCGCCGCGCACGCCTCCCATCCGGACTTTAACCGTCGGTCCAGGAATTTCACCTGGTCAACCGGCCGCTGGCTGCGGACGGGTCGCGGACTGTAACCGCCGGTTCGGATTTTCACCGACCCCGGAGTGCGCTGAACGTCACTGCTACTGCTGACGTCATTGTGCCATGGCCCGCACAGGCCCAGGGAGAGGCTTCCGCTGTGGTCTGTTTCACGCGGGCGGCGGGAATGCGCGGGCCGGCGCGGGCCCGGTGGGGCGGCCCGCGTAGGGGTGCCGGGCCGGCCGGGCCGCCGTCCGGTGGCGGCCCGGGGTGCGACGGGCGCAGGCTGGTGGTACACGGCCGGTGCCGACCGGCCGGGACTCCTGGAGGTGCGAGGACGATGGCCAAGTTCATGGACGTCCACCACGGCATGACCGGAATCACCGGCGAGGAACTGCGGATGGCCCACCAGGCGGACCTGGCGGTCCAGGAGAACGAGGGCGTGCAGTTCGAGCAGGCCTGGGCCGACCCGGAGTCCGGCACCGTCTACTGCCTCTCCGAGGCGCCGTCGAAGGAGGCCGTGCAGCGCGTCCACGAGCGCACCGGCCACCCTGCGGACGAGATCCACCCGGTGCCGCTCGTGGTCTGACGGCCCTCGCCCGGCCGGTCACCTGCGCTCCGGGGCGGGGCGGCGTTTCAGGTGGCCGGTACCGGGGTGAAGTGGCTGACCTCGGGCGGGTGCGCGAGGTAGCGCAGCTCGCCCTCCGACCAGACCGGTCGGATCCGCCACATCGGCCCCGCGTACCCGCGTAGCGCCTCCTCGTCGCGCCACCGGCTGAGCACCAGCACCCGGTGGCCGTCCTCCGTCACCGAGCGCAGCAGTTCGCCGCCCAGACAGCCGTCGGTCCGGCCGAGCTGGGGGATCACCTGCGTGGCGAGCACCGCGCAGAACTCCTCGACGTGTCCGGCCATGACCTGCCCGGCCCAAATCCTGACGATCACGTCCACCACCTCCCGCGAAAGTCCTTGGCCCCATTATCGGCGCGGAGCCGCTGGTGGGGAGGGTCCGGTGGCTCCCCGGACAGGACCAGGGCGCCGGCCGCCGGACGAGCTTCGCTAGATTCCCGGTATGACCACCACACCGGAGACCGCCGTTCCGTCCAGCACCCCGCCCGAGGCGCCGGAGAGCCTGTTCGCCGCCCTCGGCGGCCACGCGCTGCGCACCGCGGCGGACCTCCGGGAGGTCTACGAGCAGCCCGGCGACCACGCGCGCCGCAAGCAGGTGGACCACCTCCACGAGCCGGCGCGGCAGTTGATCGCCTGCTCCTCGCTGGTCCTCGTGGCGAGCGCGGACGCGGCCGGACGGTGCGACGTCTCGCCGCGCGGCGGGCCGCCCGGGCTGGTGTCGGTGCTGGACGAGCACACCCTGGCCATCCCCGACGCCACCGGGAACAAGCGGCTGGACACCCTGCACAACATCATCGAGACCGGCCGGGTCGGGCTGCTCTTCGTGGTGCCGGGCCGGGACACCACGCTCCGGGTCAACGGGCGCGCCTGCGTCTCCACCGACCCGCGGCTGCTGGAGCAGCTGACGGCGGTCGGCAAGCCGCCGCGCAGCGCCGTCGTGGTGGCGGTGGAGGAGGTGTACGCGCACTGCCCGAAGGCGTTCCTGCGCGGCTCGGCCTGGAAGCCGGAGAACTGGCTCGGCACGGACGAGCAGCCCAGCTCCGCCGAGGTCACCCTGTCCCACCTGCGCGATCCCGGCCTGACCATCGAGATGATCGAGGAGACCGAGCGGGAGTCGCTGCTCTACCGGTACGAGTAGTCGGGCCCGGCCGGGCCGGCCCGCACCGCGCGGCGTCGGCCCGCCCACTCGTGCCGGGCTCGGACCGCGGCCCCGACGTCCACCACGCTCGCGTCGGCGGCCGGACGGGTGAAGCGGCGCGGATGCGTGGTCCGCGGGCGTGCCGGGCCGGCGGGTGGTGGCTTGAATGGACGGATGGACTGCGTCTTCTGTGCGGTGGTGGCGGGCGAGGAGCCCGCCCACCGGGTGCTGGACGACGAGGCGGCGGTGGCCTTCCTGGACCGGCGTCCGCTCTTCCCCGGCCACGTCCTGGTCGTGCCGCGCGCCCACCACCGCACACTGGCGGACCTGCCGGCGGCGGAGGTGGGGCCGTTCTTCCTGCGGGTGCGGCGGGTGGCCGCCGCCGTGGAGCTGGGGCTGGGGGCGGCGGGCAGCTTCGTCGCGGCGAACAACCGGATCAGCCAGTCGGTGCCGCACCTGCACGTGCACGTCGTGCCGCGCAATCCGAAGGACGGGTTGCGCGGCTTCTTCTGGCCACGGGGGAAGTACCCGGACGAGGCGGCCGCGGCGGCGGTCGCCGAGCGGCTGCGGGCCGCGCTCACCGCGCCCGGGTAGCCGGACGGCCCGGGCGTCGGGTCCGCCGGGCCGTCCGGGGGCCCGGGCGCGGTGCGGCCGGGCGCGGCGGGGCCGGGTGCGGCGGGGCCGGGCCCCCGGACGGGGCGTCAGCCGGCTTCCAGCCGGGTGGTGAAGCTGAACCGGTCGCCCCGGTAGAGCGAACGGACCCGCTCCAGCGGCACGCCGTCCGCGTCCCTGGTGAGCCGGTGGAGCAGCAGCATCGGCAGGGCGGGCGGGGTGCCGATCAGCAGCGCCTCGCGCGGGGAGGCGAGCACCGTCTCGATCCGCTCGTCGGCCCCGCCGAACTCGATGCCGGCCTTCTCCCGGAGGAAGGCGTAGAAGGACGCCCCGGGGTCGAACTCCCGGTCCAGCGCGGGCACCCGGGCCACCGCCAGGTAGGTGCTCTCCAGGCCGACCCGCTCGCCGTCCGCGAGCAGCACCCGCTCCAGGTGCCAGACCCGCTCCCCCACCGCGATGGCCAGTTGCCCGGCGAGCAGCGGATCGGCGGCGAACCGCTCCAGCCCGATCAGGTTGCGGCCGGGCAGCCGCCCCTGGCGGCGGACGCCCTCGGTGTAGCTGGCCAGCGAGAGCGGCTGCTCCAGCTTCGGCCCGGCGACCACGGTGCTGCGGCCGCGGCGGCGGACCCGGCCCTGGATCAGCAGATCGCGCAGCGCCTGGCGGAGGGTCTCCCGGGCCACCTCGAAGCGGGCCGCGAGATCGCGCTCGGTCGGCAGCACGCCGCCCTCGCCGAGCTCGTCCAGCAACTCCTCCAGCCGGCCCTTGACGGCGTAGTACTTGGGCACCCGACCGTGGTCGGGGATGCCCGACCTGATCGGCGCGCCGGGACCGGCCGGGGCGGCCGGCCCGGGAGTCTCTTCCATGGCGCCATCCTCGCAGACTCCGCGGCACCGTCCGGTTCCGGCCGAATTCGCGCCGAACCCCCGCCATGCCCTTGACAGGTATAGACCATTCCGCTTGAGTCTGGGGTTAACCCCGCACGGCCCGCACCGGCCCGTACCCCCGGCCGGACCGCACCTCTCCCGGCCGCATCCCGGTCGGCCGCACCTCGGGCGGCCCGTCCCCCACGACGCGCCGCACACCGCGGGGCCGCGCGCTCCCTGTCACGACCCACCTCCCTCCACGACCGTGCGGCCCCCACCGCACAAGGGGTGATCAAGTGTCAACGAAACGCCTGCTCGCACTGATGTCCGCGCTGGTCACGGCGCTGGCCGTGTTCCTGCTGCTGCCCGCCTCGGCGGCCAACGCGGCCGCCTGCGCCACGCCGTGGAACGCGTCCACCGCGTACACCGGCGGCGCGGCCGTCTCCTACAACGGGCACAACTGGTCCGCCAAGTGGTGGACCCAGAACGAGACCCCGAGCACCGCCGGCACCGGCGTCTGGGCCGACCAGGGCTCCTGCGGCGGCTCGACCGACCCGACGCCGACCCCCGGCGGCTGCGTCTACCCGGACTGGGTCGCCGGACGCGCGTACACCACCGGCGCGATCGTCCGCTACACCAACGGCGGGTACTACCGGGCCACCCACGACAACCCGGGCTACGACCCGGTGATCAGCACCTGGTACTGGGAGCCGTACAGCTGCGGCCCGACCACCCCCACCACCCCGAACCCCGGCGGGTTCCCGGTCAGCCAGGCGCAGTTCAACCAGATGTTCCCGAACCGGAACTCCTTCTACACCTACCAGGGGCTGCTCGACGCGCTCAGCGCCTACCCGGCCTTCGCGAACACCGGCGGCGACACCGTCCGCAAGCAGGAGGCCGCGGCCTTCCTCGCCAACGTGAACCACGAGACCGGCGGGCTGGTCTACGTGGTCGAGCAGAACACGGCCAACTACCCCCACTACTGCGACAGCTCGCAGCCGTACGGGTGCCCGGCCGGGCAGGCCGCGTACTACGGGCGCGGTCCGATCCAGCTGAGCTGGAACTTCAACTACAAGGCCGCCGGCGACGCCCTGGGCATCGACCTGCTGCACAACCCCGGCCTGGTGCAGACCGACCCGGCGGTGGCCTGGAAGACCGCCCTCTGGTACTGGAACACCCAGACCGGCCCGGGCACCATGACCCCGCACAACGCCATGGTCAACGGGGCCGGCTTCGGCGAGACGATCCGCAGCATCAACGGCTCGCTGGAGTGCAACGGCGGCAACCCGGCGCAGGTGCAGAGCCGGATCAACGCCTACCAGTCCTTCACCCAGATCCTCGGCACCGTCCCGGGCCCGAACCTGGGCTGCTGACGCCACGCCAGGGGCGACTCCGCCCCGCTACGCCCCGCCGCTCTCCCCGCACATCAGGGGGAGCAGCGGGGCGTACTCCTGACGGAGGACCGGCGGGGGCGGGAATCGTCGTCCGGGCGGACGACCGGGCTCCGCCGGACACCTAGGCTCGAAGCCATGAACGACCTTGGCAGCCTTGTCCAACAGACCGCCGACCGGCTCGCGACCCAGCAGGTCGGCGTGGTGGTCGCCGGCCTGGCCGGCGGCGCGGTGGAGATCCGGGGCGCCGGGAGCACCGCCGCCGACCGGCCCGGTGACGTGCCCGGCCCGCGGACGGTCTTCGAAATCGGTTCGGTGACCAAGGTGTTCACCTCGCTCGCGCTGGCCCGGATGGCGCTCGACGGCTCGACGGCGCTCGACGAACCGCTGGCGGACGTCCTGGCGGGCGCCCTGCCGGCCGGGGTGAGCGTGCCGGCCAGGCGCGGCAGGCCGATCGCGCTGCGGCACCTCGCCACCCACACCTCCGGCCTGCCCCGGCTGCCCGCCGGGATGCTGCTGCCCGCACTGCTCCGCCCGAACAAGCCGGACCCGTACCGCGGCTGCACCTCCGACATGCTGCTCACCGGGCTCGCCCGGACCAGACCCCGGGCCGCGCCCGGGCGGGGCTTCCGCTACTCCAACCTCGGCGCCGGGCTGCTGGGCCTGGCGCTGGCCCACCGGGCCGGCACCGGGTACGAGGAGCTGGTGACCCGGGAGGTCTGCGAACCGCTCGGGCTCACCGACACGGTGATCCGCGTCAACGGGGAGCGGGCCGGCCGGCTCGCCCAGGGCCACACGCCCGGGCGCCGACCGGTGCCCGGCTGGCAGCTGGCCGACCTCGCCGGCGCCGGCGGGCTCCGCTCGACCGCCGCCGACCTGGCGGTACTGCTCCGGGCCCAGCTGGCCTGCGGCACGGACGGCGGCGAGCCCCTGGCGCCGGCGATCGCCCTCACCCGGGAGGTGGAGCACCGGGTCAACCCGTTCGCCTGGGTGCACCTCGGCTGGCTCGGCCACCGGCTGCACCCCCGCCAGGGCGGCCACCTGCAGATCTGGCACAACGGCGGGACGGGCGGCTTCCGCTCCTTCGTCGCCTTCGACCCCGAGAAGCAGGTGGGCGTGATCGCCCTGGCCAACACCCGCCGCTCGGTCGATCCGGGCGGCATAGCCCTGCTGCGGACCCTGCAGAGCCGATGCCCGGAGGCCGCCGCCTGACCGGACCCGAGGACGGACGAGATTCAATGGTTGGATTTCCAAACCCACTCCCCTATAGTGGGTTCGGCTTTCCAACTACCCTCGTGCCCCGGGCCCGACCGCCCGGAGCCCCTCGCAGAGGAAGGCGGCCGTCATGCGTGACGCCGTAATCGTCGAAGCTGTCCGCACCCCCATCGGCAAGGGCAAACCGGGGGGCTCGCTCTCCGCCGTCCACCCGGTGGAACTGCTCGCGCACACCCTCCGGACCCTGGTCGGACGCAGCGGGATCGACCCGGCCCTGGTCGACGACGTGATCGGCGGCTGCGTCGACCAGGTCGGCGAGCAGGCCATGAACACCACCCGCTACGCCTGGCTGGCGGCCGGTCTGCCGGAGTCCGTCCCGGCGACCACCGTGGACCGGCAGTGCGGCTCCTCCCAGCAGGCCGTCCACTTCGCCGCCCAGGGCGTGATCGCGGGCGCGTACGACCTGGTGGTGGCCTGCGGCGTCGAGTCGATGAGCCGGGTGCCGATGTGGTCCAACGTACCGCCCGGCGCGGACCCGTTCAGCGCCGCGATCAACGCCCGCTACCCCGGCGGGCTGATCCCGCAGGGCGTCAGCGCCGAGCTGATCGCCGCCAAGTGGTCCGTCACCCGGGAGGCGATGGACGCCTTCGCCCTCGACTCGCACGCCAAGGCCGCGCACGCCCACGCCGCCGGCTGGTTCGAGGCGGAGCTGGCCCCGGTGCCGACGCCCGCCGGGATCGTCACGAGGGACGAGTCGGTGCGTCCGGGCAGCACGCCCGAGGTGCTCGCCGGACTGCGGCCCTCCTTCACCGACCCCGCCATGGCCGAGCGGTACCCGCAGATCCAGTGGTCGGTGACGCCCGGCAACAGCAGCCCGATCAACGACGGCGCCTCGGCGGTGCTGATCACCAGCAGCGAGACGGCCGCCCGGCTGGGCCTGCGCCCGCTGGCCCGGCTGCACTCCTTCGCGGTGACCGGTTCGGACCCGCTGCTGATGCTCACCGGCGTGCTCCCCGCCACCGAGAAGGTGCTGCGGCGGGCCGGGCTCTCGCCGGCGGACATCGACCTGTTCGAGGTGAACGAGGCGTTCGCCTCGGTGGTGCTGGCCTGGCTCCAGGAGACCGGGGTCGACCCGGCCAAGGTCAACGTGAGCGGCGGCGCGATCGCGCTCGGCCACCCGCTCGGGGCGAGCGGCACCCGGCTGATGACCACCCTGGTGCACGCGATGCGCCGGCGCGGCGCGCGCTACGCCCTGCAGACCATGTGCGAGGCGGGCGGCCTGGCCAACGCCACCGTCCTGGAGGCGCTGGACTGACCTCGCGGGACCGACCGCGGTGGCGCGCCCGCGTCCCGCCGCGTGCGGCCGGGGCAGGGCGGGCGGCGGCGCCCCGGCGGAGTGCGCGGGGCGGGGGTGCGGGGGCCGTGGGAAGATGGCAGGGCTGGCAGAAACGATCTCCGGGCGGTTCTCTGGCCATGGTGAACGAGCAACGTGATACCGGCGGCTCCGAGGGGCCGCGCCCGGGCGCCGGGGGGTCGCGTCAGGACGCCGGGGGGTCGCGTCAGGACGCCCTGCTGATGGTCCCGATCGCGACCGCCCTGATCGAGGCGGACGGGCGGATCCTGCACTGGAGCAGTGACGCCGAGGCCTTGCTCGGTTACAGCGCCGAGGAGGCCATCGGCTCGCTGGCCGCGCAGCTGCTGGCCACCGACGACCAGCGGCCCGAGGTCCTGGAGCTCTTCCAGGAGATCGTGGACGGGCGCGGCTGGTCGGGCGTCTTCCCGGTCCGGCACCGGGACGGCCACTACGTGAACCTGGAGTTCCGCACCCACCCGATCTCCGGCCCCGGCGGCAGTCCGCTGGTCCTGGCCGTCGCGTCCGACGTCACGACGCTGCGCCGGATCCAGGCGGACCTCGCCGTCCTGGACGGGTTCTTCACGCAGTCCCCCGTCGGGATGGCCGTGTACGACAGCCGGCTGGCCTTCGTCCGGCTGAACGACGCACTGGCCCGGGTCAACGGCCTGCCCGCCGAGGCGCACCTGGGCCACCGCCTCACCGAACTGCTGCCCGGCATCAACGGCGCCGAGAGCGAGGAGGTGATGCGGCAGGTGCTGGAGAGCGGCGATCCGGTCGTGGACGCCCGCTCGCACGGCCGCACCCCCGGCGACCCGACGCACGACCACGCCTGGTCGGCCTCCTACTTCCGGCTGGAGGACCCGGGCGGCGAGGTCCTCGGGGTCAGCTCGACGCTCATCGACATCACCGAACGGTTCCGCGCGGACGCCCGGGCCGCCCGCGCCCAGGAGCGGCTGGCGCTGCTCGTCGACGCCACCGCCTCCATCGGCACCACCCTGGACCTGCGGCAGACCGCCCGGGAGCTGGCCGACGCGATGGTGCCCAGGGTCGCCGACATCAGCGGGGTGTTCGCGCTGGAGGCCCTGGTCGCCGGGCGCACCGTGGAGCCGCTCGACCCGTCCGTCCCGCACCTGGTCCGCCGGCTGGCGCTCGCCACCACCGACCCGCTCTACCCCGCCGAGGCACTGCCGGTGGACTCGGTGTACGAGCTGTCGCCGGACTCCCCGTACGGGAGGGCGCTGGCGACCGGGCGGACGGTGGTGACGCCGTCCTGGGAGCTGCCGCCGCTGAGTTCGGCGATCACCGAGAGCCGCCGACAGGCCTACCTCGGCGACCGGCCCCGCTCGGTGCGGATCACCCCGCTGGTGGCGCGCGGCACCACGCTCGGCATGGTGGTGTACTCCCGGCGCGGCGAGCGGGAGGCGTTCGCCGAGGCGGACATCACGCTCGGTGACGAGCTGGCCTCGCGGGCCGCCGTCGCCATCGACAACGCCCGGCTCTACCTGCGCCAGCACCAGACGGTGCTCGCCCGCCAGCAGGCGCTGCGCGAGGCGAAGGCCGCGCAGGAACGGCTGGCCCTGGTCAACGTCGCCTCGGCGCGGATCGGCACCACCCTCGACCTGGCCCAGACCGCGAAGGAGCTGGCCGAGGTCGCGACGCCGCGGCTGGCCGACACCGTGGTGGTGGAGGTGCTGGACGACCTGGTGCGCGGCGAGCGCGAGGTCCGCGCCCCGGCGGACGGCTCCGCCGTGCTGCGCCGGATGGCGTTCCACTCGGCGCACGGCTCGACGCTGGAGCCGATCGACCGCACCGGCGGGGTGCAGCGGTTCGCGCCCGGCTCGCCGTACGCGTGGAGCCTCGCCCACCGCAAACCGGTGCTGGTGCCGCGGATGGACGAGGAGGGGATGGCCTGGTTCGCCGACGACCCCGTCCGCACCGCGGCCGCGCGGGAGCAGAACGTCCTCTCGTTCATGGTGGTGCCGCTGATCGCCCGCGGCTCGCCGGTCGGCGTCGCCGCCTTCTACCGGACGGTGGTCGAACGACCGTACGAGGACGACGACCTGGCGCTCGCCGGAGAGCTGGCGGTCCGGGCGGCCGTCTCGATCGACAACGCGCTGCTGTTCACCCGGGAGCGCGACGCGGCCGCCGCCCGCCAGCGCGCCCTGGACGAGGCCTGGGCGGCCCAGCAGCGGCTCTCCCTGCTCAACGAGGCGAGCACCCGGATCGGCACCACGCTCGATCTGCACCGCACCGCCGAGGAGTTGGTGGAGGTGGTGATCCCGCGGTTCGCCGACTTCGTCACCGTCGACCTGCGCGACGCGGTCCTCGGCGGCGAGGACCCGAGCCCGGTGCCGGACGACGGCTCCGTCCTGATGCGGGCGGTCGCCGTCGGCGAGGCCGGCGCGGACGGCACCATGGCGGCCGCCGCCGACCAGGTGGGCGCCACCTCGCAGTCCGCCCAGGTGTACGCGCAGAGCCTGCGCACCGGCCGGTCGATCCTGGTCTCGGAGGTGGACGAGACGGCGCTGCGCGGGATCGTGGCCGCGCCGGACCGGGTGCAGCCGGGCCTGGACGCCGGGGTGCACTCCTATCTGATGGTGCCGCTGCTGGCCCGCGGGATGGTGCTGGGCGGCGCGGAGTTCCTGCGGACCAGGAACCCGGTGCCGTACGGGCCGGCGGACCGCGCCCTCGCCGAGGAGCTGGCCGCGCGGACGGCGCTCGCGATGGACAACGCCCGGCTCTACCGCCGCGAACGGGACACCGCGCTCACCCTGCAGCGCAGCCTGCTGCCGCAGGAGATCCACCGCGCGATCGGCCTGGAGATCGCCTACCGCTACCTGCCCAGCAGCGTGGTCAGCGAGGTCGGCGGCGACTGGTTCGACATCGTCCCGCTCTCCTCCGGCCGGGTCGCGCTGGTGGTCGGCGACGTGATGGGCCACGGCATCCGGGCCGCCGCCACGATGGGCCAGCTGCGCACCGTGGCACGGACGTTGATCACCCTCGACCTCGACCCGGAACGGGTGATGCACCGGCTCGACGAGGCCACCGCCGAGATCGGCGAGGGCCAGTTCGCGACCTGCGTCTGCGTGATCTACGACCCGGTGGACCGGCGCTGCACCGCCGCCTGCGCGGGCCACCTGCCGCCGGTGGTGGCCGACGCCGACGGCCGGGCCCAGCTGGTCGAACTGCCCCCGGGCGCACCGCTCGGCGTCGGCGGGGTCCCCTTCGAGAGCATCGAGTTCACGCTCCCGGAGGACGGCATCCTGGCGCTCTACACGGACGGCCTGGTCGAGCGCCGGGGCCGCGACCTCGACGAGGGCCTGGACCTGCTCTGCCGGACCGTCGGCGACCGGCACCGCACGCTGGAGCAGACCTGCGACGCCGTGCTCGCCCAACTCACCGGCCGCACCAGCGAGGACGACATCGCGATCATCCTGGCCCAGGCCCGGCCGACCGGCACCGACCGGATCGCCACCCTCTCGCTCAGCGACGACCACGCGATGGTCGCGCACTCCCGCCGCTTCACCCGGGAGACGCTGACCGGCTGGGGCCTGGGCGCGCTCGCCGACTGGACCGAACTGCTCACCAGCGAGCTGATCACCAACGCGCTGGTGCACGCCGGATCCCCCGTCCAGCTGCGGCTGTTCCACAACCGGGTGCTCACCGTGGAGGTCGCCGACCGGGACAGCGAGTCGCCGCGGATCCGCCGCGCCCGGGAGGAGGACGAGGGCGGGCGCGGCATGCACCTGGTCAACGAACTCGCGCACCGCTGGGGCACCCGGCGCACCCCGGAGGGCAAGGTGGTCTGGTTCGAGCTGGAGCTGCCGCCGGGCAGCCGGCCCTGGTAGCTCCTCCCCCGGCCGCGCACCCGCCCCGGCCTGGTACGACAACCGACCCTTGTCGCCGCCCACGCCGGGTTGTTGGCCCGCCCGGCGGCCGGGCGGTTGGCTTGGTCCCACAGGACGGCGCGGCCGGGCGAGGGGCCCGGCGACCGTCCCGGACCGCAACCCAGGAGCCGTCGTGAACCGAGCCGTCGTGAACCGAGCCGTCGTGAACCCGCTGGACCCCCGCACCGTCGTGGAGCGCTACGTCACCGCCATCGCCGAGGGCGACCTGCCCACCGCGGCGGCCTCGTTCGCCGAGGACGCCACCTGGTCCTACCCGGGCGACCTGCCGCTGTCCGGGGTCTGGCGCGGCCGGACCGTCATCCTCGACGACTTCCTCGGCTCGGTGGGCACGCTGTTCGCGCCCGGCACCCCCCTGGAGGTGACGCTGACCGGTCTGCTCGCCGACGGCCCGCAGGTGGTCGCCGAGTGGACCGCGCGGGGGACGGCGGCCAACGGCGCCGCGTACCACAACCGGTGCCTGGGCGTCTTCACCGTCGAGAACGGCCTGATCACCGCCGTCCGCGAGTACCTCGACACCGACCACGCGGCGCGCACGCTCTTCGCGCCCGCGGCCGGCTGACGGCCGGCCGCCGCCCGGCCGGGCCTAGTCCGGCAGCAGCAGGTTGACGTCGCCGAACTCGTGCCACAGGTAGCGCTCGTGGACGGCCGCCGCGTAGCAGCGTTCCAGCAGCGGCCGGCCGGCCACCGCGGCGAGCATCAGCAGATGGGACGCCCGGGGCTCGTGCCAGCCGGTGAGCAGGCCGTCGACCGCGCGCACCCCGCGCTCGGGGGTGACCACCAGTTCGGTCCAGCCCTCGGCCTCCCGGACGCTCCCGTCCGGCCCGACCGCCGACTCCAGGGCCCGGACGGCGGTGGTGCCGACCGCGATCACCCGCCCGCCACCGGCCCGGACGTGGCCGACCAGCCGGGCCGTGGCGGCCGGTACCCGGAACCACTCGGCGTACGGCGCCTCGTGCGCCTCCGGCGAGGCGACACCGGTGTGCAGCGTGATCGGCGCGACCAGCACGCCCCGCCCGGCCAGCCTGGCCACCACCCCGGCGGTGAAGGGCCGGGCGGCGCTGGGCATCTCGCTGCTGCCCGGAACGGTGGCGAAGACCGTCTGGTAGGCCTCGATCGGCCAGTCCCGGTCCACGTAGCCGTACCGGATCGCCTTGCCGTAGCGGCCCAGGTAGGCCACCAGCGGTTCGGGCAGGGCGAGTCGGGCGTGCCAGAGCCGGGGCGTGAACGCCTCGACCAGGTCGGCCGCGGCGCCGCCCGGCAGCGCCACCCGCAGCCCCGGCCGGGCCGGGGACTCCTCCGGCGGCCAGAAGGCGGCCGCCGCGCCGGGGGCGGGGCGGCGCAGCTCGACCAGGAAGGCCCCGCGCCGGTCCGGCCGGGCCGAGGAGAGGTGCAGCGCCACGGGGGTGCCGTCGGCCAGCCGGCCGGGCAGCGCGGCGGGCAGGGTCGCCGAGTTGTTCACCACCAGGAGGTCCCCGGGGCGCAGCACCTCGGGCAGCTCGGTGAAGCGGCGGTGCCCGACGGCCGGCCCGCTCCGGCGGCCGACCAGCATCCGCACGCCGTCGCGGGCGGTGCCGCGCGCCTCCGCCGGGGCCCGGGCGGAGAGTTCGGGCGGGACGGTGACGTCGATCCCGGGGTCCGCGGCGGCGGTCATCGCGCGGCCCGCGCACCTGCCGGGAGGTGCGCGGCACGGTAGCGGCCGGAGGGCCGGCTGCCGCCCACCAGGGCGAGCAGCGCGGGCACCACGGTCTCGGGGAGCGGCTCGCCGGAGATGTCCTCGCCCGGGCAGGCGTCCTGGTACATCCGGGTGCGCATGCTGCCCGGGTCCACCGCCCAGACCCGCACCGCCTCCTCCTCCCGGGCCAGCACGGCGGAGGCCTGGTCCAGTGCCGCCTTGCTGGCGCCGTAGCCGCCCCACCCGGGGTAGGCCTCGACGGCCGCGTCCGAGCTGATGTTCAGGACGGCCCCGCCGTGCCGGCGCAGCTGGGGCAGCACGAGCTGGGTGAGCGCGATCGGCGCCAGGGCGTTGACCTCGAAGGTCTCCAGCAGATCGGGCAGCGGGACGTCGGCGAGGCGGGGCAGCGGGACGTCGGTCGTGTCGGAGCCGTTGAGCGTGCCGGCGTTGTTGACCAGGAGCCGTGCTCCGCCGAGGCCGGCGGCCGCCTCGGCGAGGCGGGCCCGGTGGCCGTCGTCGACGACCGAGCCGGCCGGTGCGACCACCGTGGTGACGGCGGCCAGTTCGGCCTCGACGGCGGAGAGTTCGGCCGCGTCGCGGGCGGTGATCACCAGCTGCCAGCCGTCGGCGGCGAGCGCCCGGGCCAGCGCCCGGCCGAGGCCGCGCGAGGCACCGGTGACCACGGCGACGGGGGCGGCGGATCCTGCGGTGTGCTGAGGTGCGTTCATGGCACCACGATCGCTCCGGGGCGGTCCGGTGCGGATCGGACCGCAGGCCGGGGGGCCGGTGGTCCGTTCGGCCTAGATCGCCGGACCGAGGCCCGGGCCGTGGTCCCGGTCCCGGTCGGTGTCCCGGTCGGAGTCCTCGTCGGAGCCCCGGTCCGGATCCCGAGCCGGACGGGGTGCGGGGACCGGCGCGTCGGCGGCCGCCCAGGACTGCGGATCGGCCCAGGCGGCCAGCGTGCGGCGGGTCTCGAAGCGGTGCGGCCGGCCGGTCAGCGGGTCGGTGAACTCGACCACGGAGGCGAGCAGTTGCAGCGGCCGGCGGAAGTCGTCCGGGGCCGGCTCGGGCAGCACCACCGGGTACACCGGATCCCCCAGGATCGGCACCCCGAGTCCGCTCATGTGCAGCCGCAGCTGGTGGGTGCGCCCGCTGAGCGGCCGCAGCCGGTAGCGGCCCAGACCGTCCCGGTGCTCGACCAGGTCGATCCGGCTCTCGCTGTTGGGCGGGGCGTCCAGCTCCCGCGCCGCGATCACGCCGCGCTCCTTGACGATGTGGCTGCGGACCGTACGGGGCAGCGCGAGCGCCGGATCGTGCGGTGCGACGGCCTGGTACTCCTTGCGCACCAGCCGGTCCCGGAAGAGCGTCTGGTAGGCGCCCCGGTCCTCCGGCCGCACCACGAACATCGCCAGGCCCGCCGTCAGCCGGTCCAGCCGGTGCGCCGGGCTGAGCGCGGGCAGGTCGAGCCCGTGCCGCAGCCGGGAGAGCGCCGTCTCGACGACGTGCCGGCCGCGCGGGGTGGTGGCCAGGAAGTGCGGCTTGTCGACCACCACCAGGTGGTCGTCCCGGTACAGCACCTCCAGCTCGAACGGGACGGGGACCTCCGCGGGCAGGTCCCGGTAGAGCCAGAGGTGACCGGCGGGGCGGAACGGCTCCTCCGGCCCGATCGGGCCGTCCACGCCGACGATCTCGCGCCCGCGCAGCAGCGCGTCGATCCGCGCCGGGTCGACGGTCGGCAGCCGCTCGGCCAGGTAGGCGCGCACCGTCGGCCACGGCCCCTCGGCGGGCAGCCGCAGGTGCACCGGGTCCACCCCGCGGCGCTGCGGGAGGGGTGCGGTCGGTGCCTTGCGCTTGCGTCTCATCTCACCGCCACCCTAACCGGGGCCCCCGCGGCTCCCGGGGCCCGGCCGGATGCCCGAGGTGCCGGGGACGGCCGGGCCGGTGGAGAGTGGACAGTGGGCCCCGCCCACCGGAGGTGTACGCGTGACCAGAGACGGCCCGGAGGACGTGCTGCCGGCGTTGCGCCTGCCCCGGCGGGCCAAGCGGCTGCTCGGCTGCGCGTTCCTGCTGCTGGTCGCGGCGGTGGTGGCCGACCTGATCACCGGGCCGGGGACGACGCTGTCCCCGGTGCTCGCGGTGGCGCCGATGCTGGCGGGGGCGATCACCCGCTCGGCCCGGGTGCCCCTGTTCGCCGGGGCGGTCGCCACCGCCGCCGTGGTGCTGCTGGAGCTCAGCAACAGCGGGCTGCCGCTGTCCGTGCACCTCGCCGCGCTGATCACCGTCCTGGCCGCCACCCTGGCCAGTGCCGCCAACGTCGTCCTGGTGGCGGCCCGGGAGCGCGAACTCACCCAGGTCCGGACGGTGGCCGAGGCGGCGCAGCGGGCCCTGCTGCGCCCGCCGCCGGAGCGGATCGGACCACTGCGGGTGGCCGTGCGGTACGCCGCCGCGGCGGCCGAGGCCCGGATCGGCGGGGACCTCTACGAGGTGGTGGACACCCCGCACGGGATCCGGATCCTGCTGGGGGACGTCCAGGGCCACGGGCTCCCGGCGGTGGAGACCGCCACGGACGTGCTGGGCGTGTTCCGGGAGGCCGCGCGGACCGAGCCCGACCTGGTCCGGGTGGCGGAACGGCTGGACGCCGCGCTGTCCGAGCGCCGGGTCAACGAGCGCTTCGCGACCGCCTTCCTGCTGGACGTGGCACCGGCCGGCGGGCCGGCCCGCTTCGTCAACTGCGGGCATCCGCGCCCGCTGCTGCGCCGCGCCGGCCGGGTGACCGAGCTGGCTCCGCCGCTGCACGCCCCGCCGCTGGGCCTGCTCGGGCTGATCGGCGGGCACTACCGGGCGGGCGGCTTCGAGCCGCTCCCGGGGGACCTGCTGATCCTCTACACCGACGGCGTCTCGGAGGCCCGCGACACCGCGGACCGGTTCTACCCGCTGGCGGAGCGGCTCGCCGCGCTGCCGGCGACCGGCCCCGGGGCCGTCCTGGACGCGCTGCTCGCCGAGGTGGGCGACTGGGTCGGCGCCGCCGGGCCGACCGACGACGCGGCGCTCCTCGCCCTGCGCTGGGAGCAGTGAGCGCCGTCCCGGGAGCGGTGAGCCCCGGCCTGGGTACGGTGACCGCCCGCCGTCCGGGCCGTTGTCGGTCCCCCGTGCCAGGCTGTGGACGCGACCGGCGCGGTGCCGGCCGAGCAGCGGCGTCGAGGGGACAGTGCCATGGGCCGGAGCACGCACGGATCGTTCCAGCTGACCGCCTTCGAGCCGGAGGAGACGGACGAGCAGCCGGGCGCCACGCTCGGCCGGATCCGGATCACCAAGGAGTTCACGGGCGGCCTGACCGGCAGCAGCGTGGTGCGGATGCTCTCCGTGCTGGACGGCGCGGGCGGACCGGCCGCGTACGTCGCGGTGGAGCGGTTCACCGGCGAGCTGGACGGGCGCGAGGGCTCGTTCGTGCTCCAGCACGCGGCGCCGGGCAGCCAGGGCGAGCCGCTCGCCATCCGGGTGGTGGCGGGCACCGGGGCGGGTGAGCTGGCCGGGATCACCGGCACCTTCGAGCTGTCGGTGGACGACGACGGCGGCCACACCTACGCCCTGGAGTACGAGCTGGGCTGACGGACCGGGCGCGCACCGGCCCGGCCTCCGCGCGGCGCCCGACCGTTCACCCGGGCCGCTGTCACGATGATGCGATCAGTGCACGATCGACATCGGAGCGTGACGCATGCCCGGTACGGCGGCCTCGGTGACGGGGGCGGGAGCGGGGGCACCGGCGACGAGGACGGTCGAAGAGGTGCTCGGCCGGCTGCGGGCGATCGGGGCCGGGCTGCCCCCGGACGACGGCGTGGCGGTGTTCAACCGGATGTACCTCACCGTCACGGACGCGGTGCGCCGCCGGCTGGCGCGCCCGGAGCGCTCACGCGGCGCCCCGGACCGCCCCGGCCGCCCGTACTTCGCCGACCCGGCCGGGATGGCCGAGCTGGACGTCGTCTTCGCCGGGCGCTACCTGCTGGCCCTGGACGCCGAGGCGGCCGGGCGGCCGGTACCGGCCTGCTGGCGGCCGCTCTTCGCCCTGCGGGCGCACCGGGGCGTGCACCCGCTGCAGTTCGCGCTGGCCGGGATGAACGCCCACATCCAGCACGACCTGCCGCTCGCCGTGCTCGACACCTGCCGGCGGCTCGGCTGCGGGCCCGAGCGGCTCGCCGGGGACTACCACCGGGTCAACGACCTGCTGGCCGGGGTGGAGATGGCCGTCCGGGAGCAGCTGATGCCCGGGCCGGACGCCCTGGAGCGGGCCGAGCCGCTGACGCACCTGCTGGGCACCTGGTCGGTCGACGCAGCCCGCGAGGCGGCCTGGGCGACCGTCCGCGCGCTCTGGCAGCTGCGCGGCGTGCCGTCGGCCGCCGCGGCGCTCGCCGCCGCGCTGGACACCTCGGTCGGCCTGCTCGGCCGTGCCCTGCTCACCCCGCTCGGCCCGGACCGGCCCCGCGCCGGGGGCGCGGCACCCCCGGCGGACGGGCCGCCCGCTCCCGAGCGGCCGACGGCCGGCCGGCTCCCCGTGGCGAGGAACCGGCCGGCCGTCGGTTGACCGTGCGTCGGGCGCCTGGTCCCTCCTCGGTCCGGACCGCCGCGATCAGGCCCAGCTGGAGTGCAGCGGCTTGCCCTCGGCGTAGCCGGCCGCGCTCTGGATGCCGACCACGGCCTTCTCGTGGAACTCCTCCAGGCTGGAGGCGCCCGCGTAGGTGCAGGAGCTGCGCACCCCGGCGACGATCGAGTCGATGAGGTCCTCGACGCCCGGGCGGGCCGGGTCGACGAACATCCGGGAGTGCGAGATGCCCTCCTCGAAGAGCGCCTTGCGGGCGCGGTCGTAGGAGGAGTCCTGCGACGTGCGGTTGCTCACCGCGCGCGCCGAGGCCATCCCGAAGCTCTCCTTGTACTGGCGGCCGTCGGCGGTGGTCTGCAGGTCGCCCGGGGACTCGTACGTCCCGGCGAACCAGGAGCCGATCATCACGTTGGACGCGCCGGCGGCCAGCGCCATCGCGACGTCGCGCGGGTGGCGGACGCCGCCGTCGGCCCAGACGTGCTTGCCGAGCCGGCGGGCCTCGGCCGCGCACTCCAGGACGGCGGAGAACTGCGGCCGGCCGACGCCGGTCATCATCCGGGTGGTGCACATCGCGCCGGGGCCGACACCGACCTTGAGGATGTCGGCGCCCGCCTCGACCAGGTCGCGGACACCGTCGGCGGAGACCACGTTGCCGGCCACGATCGGGATCCGCGGGTCGAGCCCGCGCACCGCGCGCAGCGCGCTGATCATGGACTCCTGGTGACCGTGCGCGGTGTCGACCACCAGCACGTCGGCGCCGGCCTCGATCAGCGCCTTGGCCTTGCCGGCCACGTCGCCGTTGATGCCGACGGTGGCGGCGACCCGCAGGTGGCCCCGCGCGTCGACGGCCGGGGTGTAGAGGGTCGCGCGCAGCGCGTTCTTGCGGGTCAGGATGCCGACCAGGCGGCCGTCGGCGTCGACCACCGGCGCGAGCTTGCGGTGCGCCTCGGTGAGCTTGTCGAAGGCGGCGCGCGGGTCGATGCCCTCCTCCAGCAGCAGCAGGTCGCGGGACATCACGTCGGCGAGGCCGGTGAAGCGGTCGACGCCCTGGCAGTCGGAGTCGGTGACCACGCCGATCGGCCTGCCGTCCTCGACCACGACCAGCGCGCCGTGGGCGCGCTTGTGCAGCAGCGAGAGGGCCTCGGCGACGGTGGCGCCCGGGGCCAGCGTGATGGCGGTGTCGTGCACCAGGTGGCGCTGCTTGACCCAGCCGATGACGTCGGCGATCACCTCGGTCGGGATGTCCTGCGGGATGGCGACCAGACCGCCGCGGCGGGCCACGGTCTCGGCCATCCGGCGGCCGGCGATGGCGGTCATGTTGGCCACCACCAGCGGGATGGTGGTGCCGGTGCCGTCGTTCGAGGAGAGGTCGACACCCTGCCGGGAGCCCACGGCGGAGCGGCTGGGGACCATGAAGACGTCGTCGTACGTGAGGTCGTACGGTACCAAAGAACGGTCTTCGTAGCTGCCGGTCTGGGAGTTGAGGAAGCGCATTGAAAGGTTCTCCGGCTGTCGTAGATACACCTGCGGTGCGGACTGGGCCGGGAACGGGTGGACGCACATGGCTCCCTTGACCCGTGGACCAATCCTCGCTTAACCGCAGGTGAAAACGCCAGTCCGGATGTCAGCCCTGAACGTTCACACGAGGTCTAGTCCACCGGTCACGGTGCGGCTTGTAGGAACACACAGAGCCCCCGGCAGGTGCAAGCCGGGCGCTCTGCTCACCCTCCGCTGGCGTACCGGGGACGAATCCGGTAGCGCGAGGATGTCCAGGGGGCCCGACCGCCCCGCGGGGGACGTATGGCGGCCGGGCCGGCTTCAGGGGCTATCCGATGAGGTGCTCCGGGCTGTCCAGCCACGGACGGTGCTCCCCGTCGACGGTCACGGTCATGCCGAACCGAGTGAGATCCGGCCTGCCCTTACGGACCCACCAGGCATGTGCAGCCGTCACCTCTTCCCACAGTGAGCGTGGGCCGGACTGCGACACCGCGTGCTTGCCGTCCCAATCCGCCAGACGACAATGGGCGTACGACACCCCGTCCCAGACCTCGAAGCGGCCCGTGCCGAACCGGTCGTAGCCGGCCCACACGTCCTGCCGGAAAAGGTCCGGCATCCGCAGGCCGATGGCGAAGGCCGCATGCGTCTGTTCTGCCACATCAGCGGGGTCGATGTCGGACGCCCCGTGCCGGACGTCGTCAATCTCGAAGTCGCCGCTCTCGGGCCGCTGGTCGCGCACCCACATGAACGACACATCCTCGACGAATGGGCCGCTCGCCGACCGGCCGTCCGCAGCCACGGTGAGCCGCAGTAGCCCCCCATTGCAGAACGGTGTGCCGTACGGGGCGAGGATCACTCCTCCGGGCGTCATCTGCTCGATGAGTGGGGACGGCACCCGCTGCACTGCTGCTGTCAGCTGGGCCCGATGGAACGGCGCACCTTCCGGGTGCCCCAGCATCCCGTCTCCGGCTGCGACGGTCGGCAGCAGCCCCAACGCATTCAACCGGTCGCGCGCTTCAATCGCGAGAACAGGATCCACCTCAACGGTGGTCACATTCTCAGCGCCAAGCCGGTGCGCCAGAAGTCCTGCCGTCCAACCGGTTCCGGTGCCCACCTCCAGCACCCGCATGCCCGGCATGACGTCCAGGTGCCGGAGCATCTGCGTGACCACCGTCGGCATGGAGCTGGAGGACGACGGGGTTGCCTCGTCGTCGTACGTCTGCGTTGCGAGCGGCAGATCCGAATTCACCAGGCTGTTCCAGCGGTCCGGCTCTGCAGCCCGGTCAGTCCACTCGCCGTCGTGGAGGATTCGGTCCGGGGTGAAAAGGGTGCGCGGCACTGCACGGAACGTCTGCTCCCAGTCAGCTGACAGCGCACCGGAGTTCTTGAGCGTGTCGGCCAGTTCGCTCCAGGTCATGGGTACCCCTACTTCTTCGGCGGAGCGTCGCGCTTGCCGTCGAGCGGCGCCGTGTCGGGCTTCCCGGAGTGTCCGCCTCCCTTCCCGCCTCCCGCGGTCCCCTTTCCGTCGCTTCCCGATCCTCCGCCGTGCTTGCCCATGGGTGGTACCTCCAATGGATTCGGTTCTGGCTGTGATGTTGGACGCTCTGATCCCTACCCGTCAGTGACGGATCCGGCTTCCGGCGGCACCGGTCCGGGCGGGCGCGTCGGCTTTGCCTTGGGCGGTACAGGCATACTTGTCTCTGCCTCACGCTGCGAAGGTTCCGTCGTCACTCAACGGCGGGTCGTGCGGTGTTGCGGAACCCGCTCCGACTGCTGCTCTCTGCCAAGATTTCGGCGGCCGGGGCGGGAGTCTGGGCCCGTACCGGCCGGTTAGCTGTCCACAGGGGTAGCCGGCCGGGGCGGAAGCCTTAGGTGGGCCGGTGGGCGTCCAACCCGGGCCCGCTCGTACTGGACTTCGGTCACGAGCGCGTCGGCGCATCGGATCGTCTTGCGGACCGGTCGGCCGCCCTCCACGCAACGGATCATTACCGTCGTGGAGCGCACCCTGCCGGTGAGGGGATCGGCCACGCGCTCCCGCCCAAGGACCGTCCACAGCCGACGGAAGCGGTCCCGAAACTGCCCCTGTAGTCCAGGGAGGCCCAGATCCTCCACGCACCCGCCGTCGGCGCGCCGGGGACACTGGCAGCCCATCGCGCTCTCGTCCGGGTCCAACTCTGCGAAGATGTGCCCCTCTACGCTGGCGTACAGAGGCGGTGCCAGCGGCTCGCGGTACCGCGGACGTCTCAGCTCCGGCACGACCGTCCCTTCCCCTTCATCGGATCCTCGGGTGGTGGGCACCGCGCACTCGGGCCAGCAGTTCGGCGCGGCGCTCGCGCTGGTCCGGCGTCAGCGGCGCTTCGGTGTGCTCCTCCGGCGTGAGGACGGGGCCGGGACCCAGGGGCCGCTCCGGCGGCCAGCCGTGGCCCCTGAGCCACGCGTAGGGGTCGACGGGCTCGTCCTCCCAGGCCTCCGGCTCGTACGGTGCGGGGCCTCCGAGGAACGCCAGCCACGTAGAGGGCCACTGGCTATCTGACATGCGCTGCCTCCAGTGATGCGTACTCTTCGTCGGCCTCATGGGCTGCACGGGCCCGGGCGAGCCGGCGCGCGATTGTGGGGTAGTCCCTTGCCGGGTACTGCGCCTCAGCGCGGGCGAAGTAGTCGCACTCGGAGCACTCGGAGCGCTCGTTGAGACTCTTGGTGGCTGCCACTCAGTGCTCCGACGGGTAAAACCGCGCCGACCGCGCGCGCTGCTCCGGCTCAACCGCCGGGCTCAGGACGTAGGGCATCTCGACCGCGTCGTAGAACGAGCGGTGCGCGGGGTGCTCACCCGCGTGTGAGAACACCCAGGCATGCGCCCTCTCGGCGGACTCGGAGCGTGGGCCCTTCGCCCCACAGACGTTCCCGCCCTCGTCCTCAGAGACACAGCAGAGCTGATGCGTGACCGGCGGCGCGTCGGGCTCCCGGTCCGGGCTGAGCGTCCATGCCACTCTGGTGGAGAACACTGGTGTTTGATCGCTCGCGCCGCTCATGCCGCGCTGCCCGACGTGTGGAACCCTCGGCCGCTGTCAGGCGTCGGCTCGATCTCCGACAGGTAGGTTTCCCACTCCACCCCGCCACGTGCGGGTCGGAGGTACACCACCTGACCGTCGATTCCCATGAACTCTCCGACAGCCTTCGTGAGCCTGTCGTGTACAAGGTCCCCACGCTGCGGGACGTACTGCCGCGTCACCATCGGTTGCCTCCTCTCGGCTCGACGTCTCAATCATCGGCCGCAGAGGAACCCAATACGCCTTACAACGAGCGGACATGACGGCCACTCAGGCGCTACAGTCTAAGAAAGACCAAATGTCCGGGGGTCAAGTCTTGAACACCCAGCTTCGTGATGCTATGGCGAGAGCAGGAATCAAGCCGGCAGGGCTGGCGGCAGCCGTACGGGTTACACCTAAGACCGTGGGACGCTGGCTTCGAGACGAGTCGGAGGTGCCACACCAGCGGAATCAGGACGATGTGGCGCGAGTGCTAGGGGTAGACGACGTGGCAGTACTGTGGCCGTCGGGAATTCGTGCAAGGGTGAAAACCGGGTATGACAAGCAGGTTTTCGCCGTCTACCCCTACCGCTCTGCCTGTCCAACGTCTGTGTGGGGCAGGCTAATCGAAGACTCATCCTCGGACTTGATCTTCAGCGGCTACACGAACTACTTCTTCTGGCCCCAGCAGCCAGACTTCAGTAACACTCTGCGGCGCAAGTCGGACGCCGGCTGCCGAATCCGCTTCCTGCTCGGAGACCCCGAGTCCGAGGCGACCAAACACCGAGAGCGGGTGGAGGGCGTCGCGCTGACCGTCTCGACGCGCATTCGGATGACCCTGGAGGAGCTGGCCAAAGTCGGCCAGCTACCCGGGCTGGAGGCCCGCTTCAGCGCTGCCGAGGACGGTCCCAACCACGTCAGTCTCAGCGTCTTCCGGTTTGACGCGGACGCCATGGTGACGCCTCACCTAGCCTCGGTTGTTGGCCACGACTCGCCGCTCATGCACCTTCGACAAGGGGAGCCCGGCGGCCTCTTCGACCGCTTCTCAGACCACGTCGAAGAGCTGTGGGAGCGTGGTCGGCCGATCGCCTAAGGTCCTTTCGTCAGGACGGCACTCGTGTGCGCCAGCCGCCCTCTACTGTCACGCCAGTGAACGTCGGCTCAGGGTCCTCTCCGCGGCACGGCTGGCACACCCGGGACGGGACAAGCCCGGGGCCCGGCAGGCGCCGCAGGTGTGCGTCACGGGGCGCGGGACGGATCGAGGTTCGCAGCCGGCCGGCCTGGGATCTTCGACAGCCGGGCGGAGATGACCGCTCCCACGCTGCGGGTGATCTTCTCCGAGAGCGGCATGGAGAGGATCCGCAGCAGGTCCTCAGCCGGCCATCCCCCGGCCAGCAGGCCGTTCACCACGGCGGATTGGTCGGTCAGCACCCTGTCGGCCAGGGCCATGCGCGGGTCGCGACGGCCCAGTTCCAGCAGCAGCGCCATACCGTCGGACATGGCGGGATGTGTCGGGGCCTGACGGGGCTCAACAGGCTCTCCGTGGCCGCCAGCGGCTTGTTCACGGGTGCGATGGAGACTTCCTCGTCCGCCCCTCCGAGAAGGGCTGAGAAGGCCGCGTGCGCCTCTGCCATCTCCCCCGGATCCATGGGGCCATGAGGTCCGGATCCTCAGCCAGCGGCTCTTCGGTCGGAGGGATGGAAGGTACTTCAACTTCCCTCCGAGCCAACGTCTTTACCCTCACGTAGGCGCTTCCCACCTTCCCGCCGCCCGGCTCCCCAGCTCCAGGTCCACCAGCGGCCGGGAATGCGGGAAGCGGTGGCGCCGCGTGCACCGGCTTGGCCGACGTCACCGGGACCTCGTGGACGGACACCGTGGTACGCACCTGCCCCGCCAGTGCGTCGCGTCGCGGTCGGTCCGGCGGACGCGGTGGCCGGCGGCCGGCGGCCGGCGGCCGCCAACCCGTTCAGCGCGCGAGCGATCGCCGTACGCCCTTCGCGCGACTTAGCGGCCAGCGTCCTGACGTCCTCCCGGGAGGCGTCGGGGAGGCTCAGCAGGTACGCGAGCGGTCCAGCTCGGCGAGTGCTTGCGGATGACATGCCCCTTGTCCAAGATCGTGAACCCGCGCGTGTGCGCAAGGAATCGAACCTCCGGGCGTGGGTTTGGAGTCCGCCGCTCTACCACTGAGCTAGGCCCATAAGTGACGTCAAGGGTCCGGATTCGAACCGGTCAGCGGCTTGACCCGCTACGACCCCCTCCGGGGCCCCGAGCTTCGCCGGAGCTACGCTCGGACTCCGCCCTGACGTCGACAACCGGCTCCGGCACGGGGCGGGCAAAAGCCAGTTCGACGCCGATCGCTGGCACAGTGCACAACACATGATCAGCAGCGCGGGCCCCGCCTTGGAGCTTCCTCCAAGTGATCGCCTTTTCGCCCCGGCCAGGGCCGCTCCCGTAGCATTCACGCGGTAACGGCGAGGCAATCCAGGAAAGCGGCAGCGGGCATCATGACGGCGGGCGTGGACATCGAGCAGGGCATCGAGCAGGGCGGCGGCACGGAGGTCAGCACCGAGGAGGAGATCGACTACGGTCCCGGCCTCGACCCCGAGCGGCTGCGGCTCTGCCTGGACGTGATCGCCGAGCTGGACCAGCTGCACGTCGACCACCCGGACGCGATCACCGTCCGCCAGGCCGTCGGCGGCATATTCCGCACGCTCAAGCAGCGCCGCCGCCAGGAGACCCGGGCCCGCAAGACCGCGAACGACCGCGAGGTCACCGCCCGCACCGCCACCGGCGCGCCCAGCCGGATCGACGACGAGACGGCCGGCGCGTTCGGCCTGACCACCGTCACCACCACCGAGATCGCCGGCATCCTGGAGCGCCCGCGCTCCTGCTACACCTGCAAGCAGCGGTACGTCGAGGTGGACGCGTTCTACCACAACCTCTGCCAGACCTGCGCGGTGAAGAACCGCGCCCGCCGGGACGCCCGCGCCGACCTCACCGGCAAGCGCGCGCTGCTCACCGGCGGCCGGGCCAAGATCGGCATGTACATCGCGCTGATGCTGCTCCGCGACGGCGCGCACACCACCATCACCACCCGGTTCCCCAACGACGCCATCCGCCGCTTCACCGCGATGCCGGACAGCGCCGACTGGCTGCACCGCCTGAAGATCGTCGGCATCGACCTGCGCGACCCGGCCCAGGTCCTGGCGCTGGCCGACGAGGTCGCCGCCGACGGCCCGCTGGACATCCTGATCAACAACGCCGCGCAGACGGTGCGCCGTCCGCCGGAGTCGTACCGCGAGCTGGTCAACGCCGAGTCCGCGCCGCTGCCGGCCGGCGAGCTGCCGCAGTCCACCACCATCGGCCGCTTCGGCAGCGGCAGCGTGGACCTGCCCGCGCTGCCCGCCCAGGCGACCGGCGGCGGCGAGCGGATCTCCGCCGAGGACGTCACCTCCCTCGCCCTGGTCACCGGCTCCGCCACGCCCGCCCGGATCGAGGCCGGCACCGCGATCGACGCCGGCGGGCTGGTGCCCGACCTCGCGCCCACCAACAGCTGGGTGCAGACGGTCAACGAGGTCGGCCCGGTGGAGCTGCTGGAGGTCCAGCTCTGCAACTCCACCGCGCCGTTCATCCTGATCAGCCGGCTGCGCCCGGCGATGGCCGCCTCGGCGTCCCGCCGCAAGTACGTGGTCAACGTCTCCGCGATGGAGGGCGTCTTCGCCCGCGGCTACAAGGGCGCCGGCCACCCGCACACCAACATGGCCAAGGCCGCGCTGAACATGCTCACCCGCACCAGCGCGCAGGAGATGTTCGAGTCCGACGGCATCCTGATGACCGCCGTCGACACCGGCTGGATCACCGACGAGCGCCCGCACCCGGACAAGATGCGGCTCGCCGACGAGGGCTTCCACGCCCCGCTCGACCTGGTCGACGGCGCGGCCCGGGTGTACGACCCGATCGTCCGCGGCGAGCAGGGCGAGGACCTCTACGGCTGCTTCCTGAAGGACTTCGACCGCGCCGCCTGGTAGGCCCCACCGCCCGGTGGACCCCGCCGTCCGGTAGACCCCGCGAGGAGGACCGAGTTGACCACCGCACCGCTGATCGGCGCCGGCGTGATCGTGCCCACCGGTGACGGCCGGGTGCTGCTCGGCCACCGGATCACCGCCGGCGAGCCGCCCACCTGGAGCCTGCCGGGCGGCAAGGTGGACGACCCGGGCGAGTCCTTCGAGCAGGCCGCGGCGCGCGAACTCGCCGAGGAGACCGGCATCGTGCTGCCGGCCTCGGCGATGCGGGTGCTCGCCGTGCTGCTCGACCACGAGCTGGGCCGCCCCCGGCTGACCGCGGCCGTACTCGCCCCGCCGAGCCTGGCCACGGCCCTGGTCACCGAGCCGCACGCCTGCGCGGGTTGGGAGCGCGTCGCGATCGACGCGCTGCCCGAGCCGATGTTCTACCCGTCGGCGCTGGTCCTCGGCAGCTGGCTGCCGCACCTCCCCCCGGTGATCCGGGCCGGGACGCACGCGTACCCCGTCGCCGGGTAGGGCGACGGGGCACCGCGGCCCGGGCGGGCCTGCCGCGGGCGGGTTCGGCGGTGGGCAGTTCGGCGGTGACCGGGTCAGGCCGTGAGCGGGTCGAGCCGTGGGCGGGCCGGCTGAGGGCGGGTCAGCCGTTGCGGGCCGCCTCCGGGCCGGTCAGCCGCCTCAGCAGCGGGAGCGTCGAGGCGATGATCCCGAGCGAGGCCGCCAGCCCGAGCGCCACCAGCGCGAAGTACACCACCCCCGGTGACACCAGGGCGTAGTGCATCTGCGACCTGAGGAACATCGCCGCCGCCCCGAACCCGGTGCCGGTCGCGATCACCGACACCACCAGCAGCGGCAGCGCGCTCTCCAGCCCGACCACCCGTCGCAGCAGGCCGAGCGGCGCCCCGGTGAGCCGCAGCATCGCGAACGGGCGCCGGCGGTCCGAGAGGCCCGCCACCACGCTGACCGCGAGGCTGCACCCGGCGATCGGCAGCGTGGTCAGCAGCACCACGTTGGCCAGCTGCCGCCAGCCGGCCAGCTGCTTCTGCTGGCTGGAGCCCCAGTCGCCGACCGTCCGCGCCCGGTACTGCGGGTACGCCTCGGTCAGCAGGGTGCGGGTCCGCTCCATGGCCGCGACGGACCCGTCGGTGGACACGTAGACGTTGCGCACCGGGAGCGCGGCCGCCTCCTCGGCGGAGACCGGCGCGGCCGGCCACTCGTGCGCGGCGTTGGACCGAAGGTCCAGGAAGGCCCACTGCGGGACGCCCGCGACGCTCGCACCGGCCGGGCAGTGGCCGGCCACCGGGGTCTGCGCGAGGTCGCCGCAGAGCACCAGGCTCGGGGAGAAGCCGGGCCGCTCGCCCGGCTCGGCGCCGAGCGCCCGCGGGTTGTCGTGGCCCACCGTGAGGCCCCGGAACCCCGGCACCGCCCGGAGGTCCGCCAGCAGTCGCTCCGGCAGCGCGTCCGTCATCGGCGGCTCGTCGACCATCGCGCCGTGCTCCACCACGACCCGGGTCTGCGGATCCCCGCTGAGCGCGCCGCGGTTCTCGTTGATGGTGCCGATGATGCAGACCGTGGCCGTGGTGACGAAGAGGGCGAGGACGAGCCCGGCGACCGAGCGGAACCCGGCCTTGGGGTCGTCCGCGAGCCGCCGCACCGCGATCAGGGTGGCCGGGCGGCTGGTGCGGGCGGCGACGGCCCGGGCCGCGACCATGGTGAGCCAGGGCCCGGCGACCACCAGCCCGAGCATGATCAGCAGGAAGCCGGTCAGATAGGCCGCCGTCTGCTGGTCGGTGGTGTCCGGGCGGCGGTTCACGAAGAAGCCGAGCTCGGCGAGGCCGGCCACCAGCGGGACCAGCCGCCAGTGGGTCGGCGGCCCGGGGGTGACCCGGCGGGTGACCCCCAGCGGGGAGACGGTGACCCGACGCAGCGCCAGCCGGGCCGCGACCGCCGCCGCCACCGGGACGCCGACGGCCACCGCCACCGCCTGGAGCGGGGTGAGCGTCAGGTCGTCGAGGAAGAACCGGTCGCCGGTGAACGGGACGGTCGCCACCAGCGGGCGCAGCGCCAGGTGGAGGCCGAAACCGAGGACCGTGCCGACGGCGGCGGCCACCGTGGACTCGACCGCCGAGATCAGCGCGATCTGCCCCGGGGTGGCGCCGACCAGCCGCATCGCCGCGTAGCGCTGCTCGCGGGTGGCGGCGGAGAGCCGGGTGGCGGTGCCGATGAAGACGACCACCGGGAAGATCAGCGCCCCGGCCACGACCGAGAGGATCAGCGTCATGGCGTCCCCGCGCGTGCCCGGCCCCGGGCAGTCGTCGTCGCAGCTGGGCGGCAGGGCGGTGGCGATGGTGGTGACCTCCCGCGCCCCCGGCACGGTCGCGATCTCCGCCGCCGTCCGGCCCACGACCACGAACAGGGAGTCCGGGGAGGGCAGCGCCGCGTCGCCGAGGACGCCGGCCGGCCGGCCGGGGAAGCGGTCGCCCAGCTCGCCGGCCGGGGTCCTGCGCAGCAGTTCGGCCAGCGCGGGCGAGACGTAGTACTCCCCGGGCGCCGGCACCGCGTCGAGCCCCGGCGGGACGGGCGCCGTCGGCCCGGTGGCGGCGACGTCGACCCGCAGGATCTGCTCGCCGTCGTAGTAGTCCCCGTGGGCCCACCACCGGAGCGGGTCCACCGGGGCCGTCTCGGTCCGGCTCGCCGCGCCGCTGTTGGTCCACACGGCCCGGTCGTTGGCCTGGCCGACGGCGTTGATGCTCGCCAGTGTGGAGAGCAGCAGACCGACGCCGATCGCCACGGCGGCGGCGATGACGGCCAGCCGGGCCAGGGCCTCCCGCCCGCCGCTGACGGCGAGGCGCAGCGCGAAGGCGATCACCGGCCCACCGGGCCCGCCGCGAGCGAGGTGGCCCGGCCGTCGCGCACGATCGCCTCGCGGTCGGCGTAGGCGGCGACCCGGGGCTCGTGGGTGACCAGGATGACGGTGGTGCCCTGCTCGCGGGCCGCGCCGACCATCAGCTCCATCACCTGCTCACCGGTCAGCGAGTCCAGCGCGCCGGTCGGCTCGTCGGCGAACAGCACCCGGGGGCGCGCCACCAGGCCGCGGGCGAGCGCGACGCGCTGCGCCTGACCGCCCGACAGTTCACCGGAGCGGCGCTTCTCCAGGCCGTCCAGGCCCAGCCGGGCGAACCAGGGCCGGGCCTCGGCCAGCGCCGCCGCCCGCCGGGTGCCGCTCAGCAGCAGCGGCAGCGCGACGTTCTCCTCGGCGGTCAACTCGGGGACGAGCTGGCCGAACTGGAAGACGAAGCCGAACCGGTCACGCCGCAGCGCGCTGCGCCCGGCCTCGTCCATGGTGTCGATCCGCTGCCCGTCGAACAGGACCTCGCCGGAGGACGGGGTGAGGATGCCGGCCAGGCAGTGCAGCAGCGTCGACTTGCCGGAGCCGCTGGGGCCCATGATCGCGAGCACCTCACCGGCGCCGACGGCCAGGCTCGCGCCGCGCAGGGCCGGGGTCTCGCCGTAGGCGAGCGTGATGTCGCGGGCCTCGATCAGCGGCGTCACGACCGCACCGCCTCGGCGAGCGCGTCCAGGCGGGCGGTGGTCAGGTCGATCCAGCGCAGATCGGCCTCCAGGTGGAACAGCCCGTGGTCGGCGAGCAGGGCGTCGACCAGCTCGCCGCCCCGGCGCAGGTCGGTGAGTTCGCGCATCCGCCGCAGGTGGGCGGCGCGCTGGGTGTCGAGGTACACCTCGGCGTCGCGGCCGAGCATCAGGGCCAGCACCACCTTGGTGAAGAGCACCGTCTGCAGGCTGGGCTCGGGCGCGACGGGCTCGGTGAGCCAGTGCTCGAACTCCGTCACACCGGCCTCGGTGATCACGTAGCGCTTGCGCTCGGGGCCGTCGCCGGGCTCGGCCTCGCCGGGCACCACCTTGCCGTCCCGGGCCAGTCGGCCGAGCGTGGCGTAGACCTGGCCGTAGGGCAGGGGCTTGCCCCGGCCGAAGAAGGTGTCGTAGTCGCGCTTGAGGTCGTAGCCGTGGCTCGGCTCTCGCTCCAGCAGCCCGAGAAGGGTCAGGGGAACACTCATGAGAGGACCATACACCCGACGTATACCCCGAGTGTATAGCTGGCGAGAATACGGCTCCGAACTGCGAAGACGCTGATCCGTTGGAGGAATCGGCCTCCCGGGAACCGGCGGGGCGGTGAGCGGGAGGCGGCCCCACACCGCCTCCCGCTCCACACCGGCGGCCCGACCTGCCCCCACAGCCGGCCGGGCCGACCGCGTCCCGACACCTCTCGGACGCGGCACCCACCAGCCTGCCCCGGGCACCCCTCCGGCGCCGAGGGCCGAACGTCCCGGTCGCGCGGCGGGCCCCGGTCCTGACGGCCGGTCGGCGGGCGGGCGCCGCGGTACGGGCGCGCACGACTCTTGTGCCGCGGCCGGAGCGGAGGGAGATTGAGAGCCGGAGCCCGGCGGACGATCCCGGCCGGGCGCCCGAGCGCCGCTGCGACCTACCACCCGAGGAGCACGCATCGTGTCCAGCACCTCCGGCCCGGTCCGGCCCGCGTCGCTCCCGCGGCGGGCCGGACGGCAGCTGCGGCAGGCCCTCGGCAGCCACCGCTCCCCCCTGGTCCGCCCGCTGGACCGGTCCCGCGGCCGGGCCTGGTGCACGGCCGCGCTGGCGATCCTGCTCGCCCTGACCGCCGCCGTCGTCGGCGCGCTGCTCGGCTACCGGACCGTCGGGCGGGACGCCGACGCGGACCTGGCACGGCTGCGCCGGGTCGACGCCGTCGTGCTCTCCACCGACCGGCACGGAGCCGCCGTGGGAAGCCGCTCGGCGGGCGGCTACCAGGGCAGGGTGGCCGCCGAGGCCACCTGGACCGCACCGGACGGGCAGTGGCGCACCGGCACCATCGAGGTGCACCGGACCGCCGTGGTCGGAACCACCGTCCCCGTCTGGGTGGACGAGGCCGGGCTGGTGACCGATCCCCCGACCACCCGGGCGGGCGTGGCGATCGAGGCGGTCTGCGTGGGCCTCGCGGGCTTCACCGTCGTCGGCGCGGGCGTCGTGGCCGCCCTCGCCCTGCGCCTGCGGGCCCTCGACCGGCGGGCCGACCTCGCCTGGCAGCGGTCCTGGAGCAGACTCGAACCGCTCTGGAGCGGCCGCGCGAGCCACAGCCCCGACGGGGCGCAGGGCGACTGACCCCGGCCGGGGTCAGTCGGGCCGGGCCGACGGCCCCCGAAGTCCGCCGCCCGGACCGGCTCCGGGTCCGGGTCCGGGTCCGGGTCCGGGTCCGGGTCCGGGTCCGGGTTCGGGTTCGGGTCCTCTGCCCGCCCGTCGGCGCCTCAGGACCCGCCGTCCCACCCGGTCCAGGCCGGGGCGGGGAGGGCGGCGGACGCCCGGTGGGTGAGCACGGCGACGGCCACCAGGAGGGCCAGCGCCAGGGCGAGGGCGATCGGCACATCGGCGTTCAGGACCAGCGCGGCGCCCAGGACGGCGCCACCGAACATCCAGACCGCCGAGGCGAAGCGGCGGATCCCGGCCAGGTCGGCGGCCAGGCCGGTCAGGGTCATGGTGAGCACGGTGGTGGTGAGGTCGGGCACCTTGAGGGAGCGGACGACGGCGTTCTGGAGCCCCATCGCGAACCCGAGCAGACCGGTCAGCGCGTAGCGCGCGGGCTCACCGGTGTGGCCGGCCAGCGCCGCCAGGGCGGTGCCGAGGGCCAGCAGCACCGCCTGGACGGCGGCGGAGACGACCAGCAGCCGGCCCCGGTGGCCGGGCAGGCGTTCGCTGAGCCGGCCACCGGCGAGCGCGCCCGCCAGGAAGGCGCCCAGCGCGGTGAGCGAGGCGGTGGCGGAGAACCCGGCCGCGCCCGCCAGGGCGAAGCCCAGGAAGACCACGTTGCCCGTCATGTTGGCGACGAAGACATGCCCGAGGGCGAGGTAACTCACCGCGTCCACCAGCCCGGTGACGACGGTGAGCAACAGCAGCATCGGCACCAGCGGGCCGTGCCGGGGGTCGCTCCACACAGCTGTCCTCCTCCGGTTCGCGCGCTCCGGTGGGCTCCGGCGCTCCGTCCGTTCTACGCCCGTCCGCCCGCCCGGGGCACGCCGAACCCCCGCCGGTGCCCGAACGGCTCCACCGCGCCCACCGGGAGAGCGCCGTACGGGCACCTCGGCCGCCGCCCGTACGATGGGCCGGTGGGCGGCCGGGCAGGGCGGCCGGGTGCGGATGGAAGGGGCGTTCGGGCGGTGTTGCGCGGGTTCGGCGATCTGGAGGCCGAGATCATGGACCGGCTCTGGTCCTGGGGCCGGGCGGCCACCGCCCGCGAGATCGTCGACGACCTGCAGCTGCGGCGGCCGCTCGCCTACACCACCGTCACCACGGTGGCCGACATCCTGCACACCAAGGGGTGGCTGCGCCGGGAGAAGGTCGGCCGGGCGTGGGTGTACGAGCCGACCTGCACCCGCGAGGCGTACACCGCCCAACTGATGCACCAGGCACTGGAGACCACCTCCGACCGGGCCGGGGCCCTGCTGCACTTCGTCGACCGGATGAGCGGGGACGAGGCCTCGGCCCTGCTGGCGGCCCTGGAGCAGGTGAAGGAGCGGGACACCCCGTGACGCTCGCGCTGCTGGCGCTCCACCTCGTCCTGGTCGGTGCCGTCCTCCCCCGGTGGCTGGCCGGTTCGCGCCGGCTCCAGGCCCGGCCGGCGGCGGGCGTCGCGGTCTGGCTGGCACTGATGGCCTCCTTCGGGACCGCGCTGCTGCTCGCGGCGCACCACCTGGCGGCGACGCTCGGCCACCGGCCGGCCGGGCTGGCCGGACTGCTCCCGCACGTCGAGGCCGGTCCGGCCACCGACCCGCACGCGCACGGCTGGTGGGCGCCGGCCGCGGTGGCGCTCGCCCTGGGCGGGGTCGCCGTGGCCCTCGGGACGCGGGCCGCGCGGCTGCGGAGCCGGCACCGGGCGGTGCTGGACGTGGTCGCGGTCCGCGACCGGCACCACCGCGCGCTGGTGCTCGACGACGCCCGGCCGGCCGTCTACTGCCTGCCCGGCCGCCGGGCCCGGGTGGTGGTGTCGCGCGGCGCGGTGGAGCTGCTCGACGAGCGCAGGCTGGCCGCCGCGGTCGCGCACGAGCGCGGCCACATCCGGGGGCGCCACCACCTGGCGCGGCTCGCGGTGGACACCTTCGCCCTGCCCCTCGGCCGGCTGCCGCTGGCCCGCACCGGCCGGGCGGAGGTGGCGCTGCTGCTGGAGATGGCCGCCGACGACGCCGCGCTGGCGACCGCGACGCGCTCCGAACTCGCTTCCGCCCTCTGCCTGCTGGCCACGGCCGACCCGGCCGGCGGGCCCGCGTTCGCGGCGGCCGCCACCGGCGTCCTCGCCCGCGTCCAGCGCCTGGGCCGGCCCGAGGTCACGCCCCGCCCCTGGGTCTCCGTCTGCCGCGTCGGCGCGGCCTCCGCCCCACTGCTCCCCTACCTGCTGGCCTGCGCGCAGCACCCGTAGGGCGCCGGGCCGGAGCGATCCGGCCATGTCCGGGTGCGGCCGGCGGGGCGGGAGCGGCGGAGCGGGAGCGCGTCGGGCCGGGGCCGGCGACGCGGTGGATATGACCCGCTCCGGGCGTACCTGCCGGATCGTCGGTCGGGCGCTCCCCGGGGCATGCTCCGTCGCGAACTCCTCCCTTCTTGCGGAGCGCCTGTCAATATTTTGCGCATATCCATGGACTCCATGCAGGAGCACCCTTAGTGTTCCCCTCGCTCGGCCTCCCACCCACGCCAGTGAGGACGTCGCCCATGCCACCTCCCGCCTTCCGCCGTCTGCGCGCACCGCTCGCCGCGCTGACCGCCGCCGCCCTCTCCGCGGCCGCCCTGCTCACCGTCACCACCCAGCCCGCGCACGCCGCGGCCGTGCCGACCCTCTCGCCGCTGGACGTCCCCGGCCGGGGCGCCGCCGTGAAGTTCAAGGAGCAGGAGGCCGAGTTCGCGGCCACCAACGGCACGGTGATCGGACCCGAGCGCCGCTACGGCACGCTCCCCTCGGAGGCCTCCGGCCGCCAGGCCGTCACGCTGTCCGCCACCGGCCAGTACGTCGAGTTCACGCTGACCGCCCCGGCCGACGCGATGAGCTTCCGCTACAGCCTGCCGGACAGCGCGGACGGCCGGGGCCGGGACGCCTCGATCGACCTCCTGGTCAACGGGTCGAAGCTGAAGTCCGTCCCGGTCACCTCGAAGTACGGCTGGTACTACGGGGGTTACCCCTTCAACAACAACCCCGGGGACACCGACCCGCACCACTTCTACGACGAGACCCGGACCATGTTCGGCTCCTCGCTGCCCGCCGGCACGAAGATCCGGCTGCAGGTGTCCTCGACCGCGCAGTCCCCCGCCTTCACCGTCGACCTGGCCGACTTCGAGCAGGTCGGCGCGCCGATCGGCAAGCCCGCCGGGGCGATCGACGTGGTGGCGGACTTCGGCGCCGACCCGACCGGGGCCGGCGACAACACCGCGCGGTTCCAGAGCGCGGTCGACGCCGGCCGGGCCCAGGGCCGGACGGTCTACATCCCGCCGGGCAGCTACACGCTGTACGACCACGTGGTGGTGGACGGCGTCACCCTGGCCGGGGCCGGGCCCTGGTACAGCGTGCTCGGCGGCCGCGACCCGGTCAACCGCAACCGGGCCGCCGGGATCTACGGCAAGTACGTGGCGGGCGGCGGCTACGGCGGGGCGGTCCGGCCGCAGGAGGCCAACGGGCCGAGCCGGAACGTCACCCTGCGGGACTTCGCCGTCATCGGCGACATCCGCGAGCGGGTGGACGACGACCAGGTGAACGCGCTCGGCGGGGCGATGAGCGACTCCACCGTGGACAACCTGTGGATCCAGCACACCAAGGTCGGCGCCTGGATGGACGGGCCGATGGACCGGTTCACCATCCGGAACAGCCGCATCCTGGACCAGACCGCGGACGGCGTGAACTTCCACACCGGGGTGACGAACTCGACGGTGACCAACACCTTCGTCCGCAACACCGGTGACGACGGCCTCGCCTCCTGGCCGGAGCGCGTCCCCAACGCGGGAGACAGCTTCACCCACAACACCGTGGTCGTCCCCGTGCTGGCCAACAACATCGTGACGTACGGGGGCCGGGACTTCACGATCTCCGACAACGTGATGGCGGACACCGTCAGCAACGGCGGCGGCCTGCACATCGCCAACCGGTACCCGGGGGTCGGCTCGGGCTGGGGGACCGCCGTCGCGGGCACCGTCAACGCGCTCCGGAACACCCTGATCCGGACCGGGAACAGCGACTACAACTGGAACTTCGGCGTCGGGGCGGTCTGGTTCAGCGGCCTCAACGAGCCGATCAGCGGAGCCGCGATCACCATCGGCGACACCGACATCCTGGACAGCTCCTACGAGGCGATCCAGACCATCGAGGGCTCGTCCAGCGGGATCGCCTTCACCGGCGTGACCATCGACGGCGCGGGTACCTACGCCATCCAGGCGCAGGCCGAGTCGACGATGCGGTTCACCGGTGTGAAGGCCCGCAACATCGCCCAGTCCGCCACCCCGACCCACAACTGCGTCGGCGCCGGCTTCCGGATCACCGACGGCGGCGGCAACTCCGGCTGGGCGGGCTCCACCTGCGGCGGCACCTGGCCGGCCCCGCAGTTCACCTACGGCGGCCGGCCGGGCGGCGGCCCGGGCACCCCGAGCCCGTCCGGCACCCCGAGCCCCTCGACCACGCCCTCGCCCACGCCCACGCCCACGCCCACCCCGTCGACCACGCCGCCCGGCACGGTGGACCTGCTGCACGGCAGGGCGATCGCGGCGAGCAGCTACACCGACGTCTACCCCCCGCAGCGGGCCGACGACGGCGACCGGGCCAGCTACTGGGAGAGCGCCAACAACGCCTTCCCGCAGTGGATCACGGGTGACCTCGGCAGCCCCGTCGCGGTCGGCCGGCTGGTGCTCACCCTGCCGCCCGGCTGGGAGGCCCGGACCCAGACCCTGACCGTCCAGGCCTCCACCGACGGCGGCTCCTGGAGCACGGTGAAGCCCTCGGCCGGGTACCGCTTCGACCCGGCCACCGGGAACACCGTCACCGTCCAGGTGCCCGGGACGACCGCCCGCTACCTGCGGCTCACCTTCACCGGCAACACCGGCTGGCCGGCCGGCCAGCTCTCCGAGTTCCAGGTGTACGGCCCCTGACGGACCGGCACGGACGGAGGCCCCCGGAGACCGACACGGTCTCCGGGGGCCTCCCCGTCTCGGTCAGGACCGGGCGCGCGGCGGCGCCGTCGACCCCCGGACCACCAGTTCCGGCTCGAACAGCAGCTCGTCGTGGGTAATCCGGGCTCCGCCGATCTCCCCCACCAGCAGGTCCACCGCGGCCCGGCCCATCGCCTCGATCGGCTGCCGGACGGTGGTCAGCGGCGGATCGGTGCAGGTCATGAAGGACGAGTCGTCGTAGCCGATGACCGACACGTCGTCCGGCACCGAGAGACCGGCCCGGCGGGCCGCCCTGATCGCGCCGAGCGCCAGCGGGTCGCTGGCGCAGATGATGCCGGTGACGCCCTCGCGGAGCAGCCGGGTGGTGGCGGCCTGGCCGCCCTCCAGGGTGAACAGCGCCCGCTCGACCCGGCTCTCCGGGAGGTCGAGGCCGGCCTTCGCCGCCGCGGCCCGCGCGGCGGCCAGCTTGCGCCGGGACGGCACGTGGTCGGCCGGGCCGAGCACCAGCCCGATCCTGCGGTGGCCGAGCTGGCGCAGGTGCCCGACGGACTGCTCGACGGCGACCGCGTCGTCGCAGGACACCCGGGCGAAGTCGAGGCCCTCGATGGCCGCGTTCAGCAGCACCGTCGGCAGGCTGCGCTCGGCCAGCCGGTCGTAGTGGTCGTGGGCGGCGTCGGCCTGGGCATAGAGGCCGCCGAAGAAGACCACGCCGGAGACCTGCTGGGAGAGCAGCAGGTCGACGTAGTCCGCCTCGGACACCCCGCCGGCGGTCTGGGTGCAGAGGACCGGGGTGAACCCCTGGCCGGCCAGCGCGCCGCCGACCGCCTCGGCGAAGGCCGGGAAGATCGGGTTCTGCAGCTCCGGCATGACCAGGCCCACCAGCCGGGCGCGTTCGCCGCGCAGCTGGGTGGGGCGCTCGTAGCCGAGCACGTCCAGGGCGGTCAGCACGGCGGCCCTGGTCGCCTCCGAGACGCCGGGCTTGTCGTTCAGCACCCGGCTGACGGTGGCCTCGCTGACCCCGACCTTCTGCGCCACCTGGGCAAGTCGTCGTGTCATGGGGGGAGTGTACGTCGTTCCTCGCAAGGATTTGCGTCTTCTTGCGCTCTCTTGAACCGCCTTGCGCTCGCTCCAACCGCCCCGGAGCGCCCGGCGGCGGACAGCCCGAGGTGCCGCCGGGACGGGGGGTCCGTCCCGGCGGCACCGGTGTCGGAGCGCTTCGGGGCTACGGGTTGACGGTGATGGTGAAGGTGGAGGTGGTGTTCCTGATGTCCTGGTCGTTGCCGGCCAGGCGCAGGTGGTTGAAGACCACCGAGCCGACCGCCGGGCCCTGCCCGGGCTCGGCCGACTCGTTCGCCCAGATCCCGACGCCGGACCTGGCGTCGAAGGCGTCACCGCTGCGGCGCGCCCCGGTGATCGAGACGTTGCTGAAGACGGTGTCCTTGACCGGGAACTGCGGCTGCCCGCCGGAGTAGTTGGTCTGGAACATGATGCCGTGGTACGTCGGGTCGACGATGTCCACATCGCTCACCCGGATGCCCTGGAACACCTTGGAGGCCGAGAACACCCAGATCGCGGGGAAGGTCTGGGAGCCCCAGAAGTGGCCCCCGGCCCGGACGATCGAGATGTTCTGCAGGGCCGTCGGTTCGGTGCCGAAGCCGTTCATCGGGTACCCGAAGTCCAGCGAGCTGATGGTGACGCCCGAGTAGACCAGGGTGTCGGCGATGTAGATGTTGCGGAACGTGTTGGCGTAGCCGCCGTACACGGCGATCCCGGCCGCCCGCCAGGTGAGGATCGAGGTCAGGTTCTCGAAGACGTTGTTCTTCTCGTCCGCGCCGCCCGCGTCGATCGCGGAGAACAGCGCGAAGGAGTCGTCCCCGGTGGCCCGGGCCTCGTTGTTGGTGATCAGGTTGTCGGTGGAGCCGTTGGTCATGTTGACGCCGTCCGCGAAGGTGTCGCGGATCCGGCTGTTGCTGATGGTCATGGCGTCGGTGTTGGCCCCCCAGTAGAGGCAGACCATGTGCTCGGCCCAGATGTCGTCGATCACCATGTGGGCGACGTTGGCGAAGTCGAAGACCTTGCCGGGGCCGTCGATCCGCGAGGTGTAGTTGCCGAAGTAGGCGAACCCCGCGAAGGTCGAGCCGTTGGCCGTCGCCTCCGCGCGGAAGCCGACGTCGGTGTTGCTCTGGGTGGCGGGCGCCCGGAACCGGGTGAACCAGGGGCCGGCGCCGATCACCTTGACGGGCTTGCCGTAGACCTGGAACTTGCTCGCCGTCTGGTAGTCGCCCGCCGGCAGGTAGACGCCGACCAGGGTGCCGGTGGTGTCCATCCGCACCTTGTCCAGGGCGTTCTGCACGTCCTGGTGGGTGAAGCCGGCCGGGACAGCGTAGTGCGCCGGGTCCGGGTTCGGCGTCGCGGTGGCCTGCTCCAGGCTGACGAAGTCGATCGCGTAGCGGGAGGTGTCGCCGCCGTCCTTCTGCAGCCTGATCCGGCTGCCGGCCGGCACGGTGGTGCCGAGCAGCACGTTCGCCTCGTCGTAGACGTGCCGCGGGGCGCCCGCGCCGGGCGAGTTGCCCGGCGCGGTCTCGGCGCCGTACAGCCAGGCGTACTTGGAGGTCAGGTCGATCTTCTTGAGGAAGGCGCCGTCGACGTAGACGCTGAGCGTGGCGTCGGTGCCGTCGCCGCCGGGGGCGTCCGGGATGGAGAACCGGGTGACGAGCGTGTTGGTCGGCGCCCGGGTGGTGAACTCGACCGAGGCGCCGGTGGAGTTCAGCGTCACCGCGCGCCGGCCGCTGGCCTCGCCGGCGAGGTCCCCGACGACCCGGTTCGGGCCGACCAGGCCCGCGCCGCCGGCCAGCACGCCGTCCTCGGCCTCGTAGGTGTCGTAGGGCATGGTCGCGCCCCGGCCGACGTGGAGCGGCTGGGTGGAGGTGTTGTCGGTCTGCTTGGCCGGCGGCTCGTTGGCGTCCGCCGCGATCACCGTCTTCACGGTGTACCGGCCGTTCGCCGCCGTCCAGGTGCCGAGCGTCACCGGCGCGGTGGTCGCGCCGGGGGCGATCGTGCCGGTGTAGGCGCCGGAGAGCGTCTTCACCACGGTGCCGGCGGCGTCGGCGACCGTCAGGGTGATGGCGTGGGCGCCGCCGGCCGAGGCCGTGGTGCCCTGGTTCCTCACCGCCACCGAGAAGGTGACGGTGTTCCCGGCGGCCGGGTTGGCCGGGGACCAGGCGGTCGGGGCGGCGAGCAGGTCGGAGCCGGGGGCCCGGGCGACCACCAGGGGGGCCGGCGCGGTGGCGGTGTTGTTGGTCTCGTCCCGCTCGATCACCGCGTTGGCCTCGTCGACCTTGGCGGAGAGCTGGTAGCTGCCGGCCGCGCGCACGCCGGCGTCCAGCGTGACGGTGCCGGAGGCGCCGACGGCCAGCGGGCCGACCTGGGCGGTGCCGACCTTGGTCGAGCCCAGGTAGAAGCCGACGGCGGTCGCGGCCGAGGGCAGGGTGCCGAGGTTGCGGACCGTCGCGGAGAGCGTGACCGGGTCGGTCTCGACCGGCGCGGCCGGGGTGGCGGAGACGTCGGTGACGGTGAGGTCCGGGTTGGCCGCCGGGGTGCCGATCACCTGGAACTCGGCCACCTGGCCGCCGGTGGACCCGGTGTTGGCGGTGATCCGCAGCTGGACGTCGGCCGCGGTGGCGCCGACCGGGACGGTCACGGCGTTCCCGGCGGGCTGGACGAAGTCGTAGCCGCGGGCCGGTACCAGGGTGGTGAAGCCGGTACCGGACTGGTCCCGGCCGAGCACCTCGATCGTCTGGCTCCGGCTGGACCAGGCCGCGGCCGGGTTCAGCTTGACCACGACGGAGTCCACCGCCGCGTTGGAGCCCAGCGCCACCGTCAGGGTGTCGGGGTAGCTGTTGGCGTTGCCCTCCCAGTAGGTGGCGGTGTCGTTGTCGTTGGCGTTCGCCGCGACGAAGGTGTTGATCACGGAGGAGGCGCTGATCGGCTTGCCGGCCGCCAGGTTGGTCCCGCTCCCGCCGCTGCCGGCCCGCACCACGGTGTTGCTGCTCGCGGACTGGTTGCCGGCGGCGTCCCGGGCCTTCACGTAGTAGGAGACGGTGGCACTGTCCGGCTGGCCGTCGGTGTAGCTCAGCACGGCGGCGGCCACGCTCGCCCGGAGCGCGCCGTTCGCGTAGACGTCGTAGCCGGTGACCCCGGTGTCGTCGGTCGAGGCCGACCAGGTCAGACGGATCCGGCCCGCCGCGGGCTGGTCGTAGCCGAGGGCGCCGGGCGCGGACGGCGCCTGGGTGTCGCCGCTCTGACCGGTCCTGGTCACCGTGTTGCTGCTCGGCGACTGGTTGCCGGCGGCGTCCCGGGCCTTCACGTAGTAGGAGACGGTGGCGCTGTCCGGGCGGCTGTCGGTGTAGCTCAGCACGGTGCCCGGCACGCTGGTCAGCAGCGCGCCGTTCGCGTAGACGTCGTAGCCGGTGACGCCGGTGTCGTCGGTCGAGGCCGACCAGGTCAGGTGGATCCGGCCGGGCGCGGGCCGGTCGTAGGCGAGGCCGCTCGGGGCGGTGGGCGCCCGGGTGTCGCCGGTGGCCGGGCCGTACACCTCCAGTTCGGCCAGTTGGGCGGCGGCCCAGCCGGTGTTGGCGGTCACCTCGACCCGCACGAACCGGGTGGTGGTGGCCCCCAGGTCGAGGACGACGGCGTTCCCGCTGGCCGGGTCGAAGACCCGGGCGGCCGAGGCGGCCAGGTCGGTGAAGGCGCTGCCGTCGGTGCTGCCGCGGACGGCGAGCGTCTGCGTCCGGCGCTCCCAGCCGGCCGGCAGCCGCAGCGCCACGCGGTTGACCGCCACGGCGGCGCCGAGGTCGACCTGGATCCACTGCGGCAGCGCGCCGTTGGCGCTCTCCCAGTAGCTGGCCGCGTTGCCGTCACCGGCGTTGGCCGGGGCGTAGGCCTGGCTCTGGCTTCCGGCGCTGAACGGCCGCCCGAGCGCCAGGTTCGCCCCGGCGGAGCCGGCCGCGCGCACCTCCAGCTCGGCGATCTGAGCGGCCGGCCAGCCGGTGTTGGCGGAGACCGCCAGCCGCAGGTAGCGGGTGCTCGCCGCCGGGAAGGCGATCCGCACGGTGTTGCCGGTACCGGGCGCGAAGGCGTAGCCGGCCGAGCCCACCAGGGTGGTGAAGCCGGTGCCGTCGGCGCTGCCCTGGACGGCGAGCGTCTCGGTGCGGCTCTCCCAGGACGCGGGGAGCTTCAGCACCACCTCGTCGACCGCGGCGGCGGCGCCGAGGTCGACCTGGACCCACTGCGGCAGCGCGCCGTTGGCGCTCTCCCAGTAGGTGGCGGCGTCGCCGTCGTTGACGGCGGTGACCGGCCGGCCGGCGGTGCTGCTGCTCGCGGCGGCGGGCCGGCCCGCCGCCAGGTCGGGGCCGCCGGCCGCGGCGGCGGTGGTGGCCGGCAGCAGCGGGCCGGCCAGGGCCAGCAGGCCGGTGGCGAGCGTGCCCGCCAGCCAGCGGAAGATCGGTGCTCGGGTTCTCACGGGGTCCTCTGTCTCGTCTCGTCCGAACGCGTGGATGGGGGTGGGGGGTGGGGCCCTGTCCGGCCGTCAGGACCGGGTGCGTGCGGGGGTGAGCGGGCCATCCGTGGCTCCGGGGGGGGCAGCGGCGGGCCGGGGCGGCGCCGAGGTTCACCACGCACTGGAAGCCGGCGCCGCGGTGGAACGCCAGCACCTCGCCGGAGGCGGCGGTCCAGCCGAAGGCGTCGCCGCGCAGGGCGTCCTCGGCGCGGCGCAGCCGCAGCGCGGCGCGGTAGAGCGCGAGCATCGAACCAGGGTCGGCCGACTGGGCCTCGACGGTGAGCGGGGCCCAGTCGGCCGGCTGCGGGAGCCAGGGCTCGGCCGGAGCCTGGCTGAACCCGTACGGGGGTCGGTCGCCCGACCAGGGGAGCGGTACCCGGCAGCCGTCGCGACCCGGGTCGGTACCGCCGGAGCGCAGGTGCATCGGGTCCTGGAGGCGGTCCGGCGGCAGGTCCTCGACCTCGGGCAGGCCGAGTTCCTCGCCCTGGTAGAGGTAGACCGCGCCGGGCAGGGCCAGCGAGAGCAGCGCCGCCGCCCGGGCCCGGCGCCGGCCCAGCGCCGGGTCGGTCGGGGTGCCCCAGGCCTTGGCGGCGAAGTCGAACCGGGTGTCCCGGCGGCCGTAGCGGGTGACCGTCCGGGTGACGTCGTGGTTGGCGAGCACCCAGGTGGCCGGGGCGCCGACCGGGGCGTGCAGCCCGAGCGTGGTGTCGATCGACTCGCGCAGCGCGGCCGCCTCCCAGGGGCGGGCCAGGAAGTCGAAGTTGAAGGCGGTGTGCAGCTCGTCCGGGCGCAGGTACCGGGCGAAGCGCTCGGCGTCCGGCAGCCAGACCTCGCCGACCAGGATCCGGGTGTCCGGGTAGCTGTCGGCGATGGCCCGCCAGGAGCGGTAGACGCCGTGCAGCTCCTCGCGGTCGGTGAATGGGTGCGGGTCGCGGCCCTTGACGAAGTCGGGCAGCGCCGGGTCCTTGGCCAGCAGCGCGGCGGAGTCGATCCGGACGCCGGCCGCGCCCCGGTCGAACCAGAAGCGCAGGATCTCCTCGTGCTCGGTGCGCACTCGGGGGTGGGCCCAGTTGAGGTCGGGCTGCTGGGCGGCGAACAGGTGGAGGTACCACGCGCCGTCCGCCGTCCTGGTCCACGGGCGGCCGCCGAACTCGGAGACCCAGTCGTTGGGCGGGAGTTCGCCGTCCGGGCCGCGCCCGGCGCGGAAGTGGAACAGTTCGCGCTCCGGACTGCCGGGGGCCGCCGCGAGCGCGGCTCGGAACCACGGGTGCTGGTCCGAGACGTGGTTCGGCACGATGTCCACGATGGTGCGGATGCCGTGACCGAGCGCCTCCGCGATGAGCTGCTCGGCGTCCGCGAGGGTGCCGAACAGCGGGTCCACGCCCCGGTAGTCGGCGACGTCGTAGCCGCCGTCAGCCATCGGGGACGGGTACCAGGGGTTGAACCAGACGGCGTCGACGCCGAGGTCGGCCAGGTAGGGCAGCCTGCTGCGGACGCCGGCGAGGTCCCCCGTGCCGTCGCCGTCGGCGTCGGCGAAGCTGCGCGGGTACACCTGGTAGATCACCGCGTCGCGCCACCAGTGCGGGGTCTCGAACGGGAGCCGGGATTGCTGTCCCACGGTGGGTCCTTTCGGATCGGCGCCCGGGCCGGTCAGCCTTTGAGTCCACCCGAGGTGAGCCCGGACATGATGTTGCGTTGGAAGATCAGGAAGAAGACGACGGTCGGCGCCGAGGCGATGGCCAGGGCCGCGATGACGACGTTCTGCGGCACGCCCGTGGAGAGCGACTTGATGCCGATGTTGAGGGTCTGCCGGGCCGGGTCGGGCTGGACGAGCATCGGCCAGAGGAAGTCCTTCCAGACGTTCACCACGGCGAAGATCGAGACCACGCCGAGGATCGGCCGGGACATCGGCAGCACGATGGAGCGCAGGGCGCGCAGCGGGGTGGCCCCGTCGATCGCGGCGGCCGCCATGAGGTCCTCCGGGATGGAGTCGAAGAACCGTTTCAGCAGGAAGATGTTGAAGGCGTTGGCCACCGTCGGCAGCCAGATCGCCCAGGGCGTGTTGATCAGGTTGACGTGCAGCAGCGGCAGGTCCAGGACGGTCAGGTACTGCGGGACGACCAGCACCGCGGCCGGGATCATCAGGGTGGCCAGCATCATGCCGAGGATCAGATTGCCCAGGACGGGCCGCAGCTTGGACAGCGCGTAGGCCGCCGCCACGTCGAGGACCAGCTGGAAGGCGAGCGCGCCGAAGGCGTAGTACAGCGTGTTGAAGAGCAGCCGGCCGAGGCCGAGCCGGCTCCACGCGGTCGCGTAGGTGTCCGGGTGGAGCTCGGCGGGGAAGAGCGTGGGCGGGTTGCGGACCACCTCGGCGGTGGACTTCAGGCCGCCGGTCACCAGCCAGTACAGCGGGCCGAGGAAGACCAGGGTGAAGACCACGACGGTCACCACCAGGGTCAGCCGGTAGAGCAGGCGGCCGCGTGGGCGGTCGAGTTGGGTCTGCGAGATCAGCGTCCGGGTCTGCGGCTGCACCGGGGCTCCCATGGGTCTGGTCGGGTGTGGTCCGGGACTGGACGGCCCCGGGGCGGCCTAGGGGCGGTCGACCCCGGGTCGGGCGGCCCCGGGTCAGTCGGCCTCGCGCGACAGCCGCGCGTACAGGGCGGAGAATCCGGCCAGCACCAGCAGCATGATCAGGCCGAGCGCCGAGGCGGCGCCGTAGTTGTTGAAGTTGAAGGCGTACTGGTAGACGAGGTGGACCACGGTGGTGGTGGAGCCCTGCGGCCCGTTGCCACCGGTCAGCAGGTAGGGCTCGACGAACACCTGCATGGTGGCGACGATCTGGAGCAGCAGCAGGAGCGAGAGCACCAGCCTGGTCTGCGGGACGGTCACGTGCCAGATCCGGCGCCACAGGCCGGCCCCGTCCAGTTCGGCCGCCTCGTAGAGCTCCCCCGGGATGCCCTGGAGGGCCGCCAGGTAGATCAGGGTGGCGCCGCCCATGTTCATCCAGGTGGAGGCGATGACCACGGAGAGCAGCGCGGTGTCGGGCGAGTCGAGCCAGGCCGAGGTCGGCAGGTGGAGCGCCCGCAGCACGCTGTTGAACAGCCCGTGGTCCGGGTCGTAGAAGTACTTGAAGAGCAGCACGGAGGCCACCGGCGGCATCATCACCGGCAGGTAGACCAGCACCCGCAGGTAGGCCTTGGCGTGCCGCAGCTCGTTCAGCAGCACGGCGACCAGGAACGGCACCGCGAAGCCGAACACCAGCGCCAGCAGGGTGAACACCAGGGTGTTGCGCCAGGCCTGCCAGAACGCCGGGTCCTGGAGCAGCTGGTCGACGTTGTCCAGGCCGACCCAGCTGGTCCGGCCCCGCCTGGTCCGCTGGAAGCTCATGACGACTTCACGGACCATCGGGTACCAGGTGAAGAAGCCGAAACAGAGCAGTGCGCCGAGCAGGAAGCCGTGCGCGGTGAGGTTGCGCCGCAGCCCCCGCCCCAGCCGGCCGCGCCGCCGGGGCTCACTGGCGGGCCGGGCCGCCTTCCCGGCGACACTGATCGCTGCCATCCCTCGTTCTCCGATTCGTCGCTGTCCGTCGCTGTCCGTCGCTGTTCACCGGTGGCCGTCGGTGGCCGGGGGCGCGGGGCCGGCCCCGCCCGTTCGCTACTGGAGGCTGGCCAGCACCTGGTTGACCTGGGTCTCGGCGTCGTTCAGCAGCTTGGCGACGTCGGCGCCCTTGTCGGTCAGCACGGCCGACATCGCGTTGTCGAGCACCTTGTAGATCTGCTGCGCGTGGGCCGGTTCGGTGCGGCCCGGCACGGACGCGGCGAGGTAGGGCGCGTAGTTCTGGACCGGGACGGTGGCGCTGGCCGCCTTCGCCCGGTTGTCCTGCTCCAGCGAGGCGCCGGTGAGGAAGAAGGGCTGCGGGAGGCCGACCGGCAGGCCGTCCGCCTTGGTCCGGGCGTAGTCGAACTGGCCCTTGCCCTGGGTGAGGAACTTGAAGTTCACCCAGGCGACGGCCGCCCTGATCTGGTCCGGGCTGGAGCCCTTCTTGACCATGTAGTCGTTGCCGCCGAGCAGCGCGGCCTTGCCGCCGGGCATCGGCCCCATGCCGTAGTCGGCGTAGTCCCCGTTGAGGGTCTGCACCATGTAGGTGATGTCGTCCGGGGCGCCGATGTACATCCCGAGCCGGTCGGTGGACATCTGGGTCATCAGGTCGGGCCACTTGAGGCTCTGCGCGGAGCCCATCGAGTCGTCGGTCCAGCGCATGTCGTACAGGGTCTGCAGGACCTGCCGGCCCTCGGCGGTGTTGAACGCGGCCTTCCGGCCGTCCTCGCCGACCATCCGGCCGCCCAGCCCGTACAGCTCGGCGGTGAAGTGCCAGCCGCCCTGGTTGGTCGCGCTGTAGTCGCCGTAGCCGTTGATCCCGTTGCCGAGCGCGGCGATCCGCTTCGCGGCCTCGCGGATCTCCGGCCAGGTCGTGGGGGGCTTGTCCGGGTCGAGCCCGGCCTGCTTGAACAGCTTGCGGTTGTAGAGCAGGCCCAGCTTGTAGTTCGAGGTGGGCAGGCCGTAGAGCTTGTCGCCGTCCTTGAGCGTGGCGAGCACCGAGGGGTCGATGTCCTTCAGCGCCGGCACGGTCGTCTCGTCGACGTAGGCGGAGATGTCCTCGGCCGCGCCCTCGTCCAGCACCTGGTCGAGGTCGGTGAAGTAGGTGTAGAAGACGTCGGTCTGGGTCCGGCCCTTGAGCTGGGCGGTGAACGGCGCGGGCTCCTCGCAGGGCGAGGCGTCCTTGCTGGTGATCGTGACGTTCGGGTAGCGCTGGTGGAACGCCTCGACGTCCTCGGCCCACTGCTTGCGCTCGGCGGCCTTGGTGACCGGGGGCTGGCAGTCGACGCTGATGGTGACCTTCGCGTTCGGGTCCAGGGTCGAGCCGGCGCCGCCCGACGGCGCCGCGCCGGCTGCCCCGCTGTCGTCCGAACTGCCGCACGCGGCAAGGGAGAAGGCCAGTCCTGCGGCCACGGCGACGGCGGCGGTTCTCCGGCGGAGCCCGGTTCTGTTCATGGCGGACGGCCCTTCTGCAGGCATGGGTGGTGGGGGCGCCGCGGTGCTCGTCCGGCGGCTCCGCCACTTAACCACCGCGCAACAGAGGGCCACAAGATGTCGACAGGACTTTGCAAGAAATCGACTTCATAACGTCAGATCAACACCAGGGACGCCGAACGGCGAACGCCCCCGGTCGGAACCGGGGGCGTTCGGCAGGTCGGACGGCGGGTCGGTGCGGGTCGGGCGGCGGGTCGACGGCCCGCCGCTACAGGCGGACGGCGCCGACGTACGGCATCACGTCGATCGGCAGCACCTCGACGTTCTTGCCGGTGCGCGGCGCGTGGATCATCTTGCCCTCGCCGATGTAGAGGCCGACGTGGTGCAGGTCCGGGTAGAAGAAGACGAGGTCACCGGGCTGGAGGTCGCCGCGGGCGACCCGCAGGCCGGTCTTCCACTGGTCCTGGGAGATCCGGGGCAGCTTGACGTCGGCGGCCCGCCAGGCCGCGCCGGTCAGACCGGAGCAGTCGAAGCCGGCGGGTCCGGTGGCGCCCCAGACGTAGGGCTTGCCGAGCTGCGCGTAGGCGAACCGGACGGCCGCCGCGGCCCGGCCGGTGGCCGGGCCGTCGTAGGCGGGGCGCTCGGTGGCCCGGGACGCCCGGCCGGCGGCGTCCTGGGCGTTGACCTTGGCCCGGTCGGCGGCACTGAGCCGGTTCAGCAGCGCCTGCGCCGCGGCGAGCTTCCCCTGGATCGCCTTCTTCTCCGCGGCCAGCGCGGTGCCGGCCGCGTCGAGCTCGGCGAGGGTGGCGGCGGCCTCGGCGCGGTCCTGGTCGAGCCGGCGCTGCTCGCTGCGGGCCTGCGCGAGCAGCGCGGCCTGGGAGTCGAGGACCTGGTTCTGCGCCGAGGCCTTGGCCAGGTAGCCGCCAGGGTCGGAGTCGAGCATCAGCCGCACGGACGGGTCGATGCCGCCGGTGCGGTACTGCTCGGCGGCGACGGCGCCCAGCCGGGTGCGCAGCTCGTTCATCGCCCCCTGGCCCCGGGCCACCTCGTCCTGGATCCGGTTGGCCTCGCCCTGGAGCCGCTGCCGCTTCTCCTGGAAGCCGTTGTGGCGCTCGATCGACTGTTCGGCCTCCTCGTTGAGCCGGTCGACCTGCGCCTTGACGGCGTCGGGCGTGGGCGCGGGCTCGGCCTGCGCGGTACCGGCCGCGAGCACCGCGCCGCCCGCCAGCGCCGTGCTCATGACCGCCATCCGGGCCCGACCGGGCGGGCTGGGCTTTCGGCGCTTTCCCATGGCGGTGGGCTCCTTCACGTGGCACGGCGGCACGACGGCGCGTCACCCCGGCCGGCGGGCCCCGCGAACGGGACCGGACGGGACAGGAGTGGGCAGGGCAGGGCGAAGCAGGCGCAGGGGTACATCCCCGACGGCTTCTACTAAGCAACTTAATAGATAGCCGGCACGGTTCCGCAACCCGCCCGCCGTAGCGCGCCCCCGGCCCGGCCGCGCCACTGTCCACACCCTGAGAAACTCCCCGACCGGTTTCCCCCGCAGTTGGACGCCGCCGACCCCTCTGAAGTGCGAGGAAGCGGAAAGCGAGGGCAAGGTCACACCCTCGGCCTCTGCTGCGCCGACGCAAACGAGCGCTAACCTGCGGGGCATGACGGTCCCGCCCGAAGGGCTTCCCCTGGCCGCCGAATTCCCGGCCGCACACCGCGAGCAGTGGCAGCACCTCGTCGAGAGCGTGCTGCGAAAGTCGGGTGCGCAGCCCGCGGACGGCGCAGCGGCCGAGCAGGCGCTCACCACCGCACTCCAGGACGGGCTGCGCGCCCGCCCGCTGTACACCGCCGAGGACTCCCCGGCCGAGCCCGGCTACCCCGGCTTCCCGCCGTTCGTCCGCGGCGGCCGGCCGCAGGGCAGCACGGTCTCCGGCTGGGACGTCCGCCAGCGGCACACCGATCCGGACCCGCGCCGGGCCAACGAGGCCGTGCTGGCCGATCTGGAGAACGGCGGCAGCTCGCTCTGGCTGGAGCTGGGCGGCGACGCCCTGCCGGTCGCGGCCCTGCCCGACGTGCTGACCGGCGTCTACCTCGACCTGGCCGGCATCGTGCTCGACGCCGGCCCGGAATTCACCGAAGCCGCCGAGCAGTTGTTCAAGCTCTACGAGGAGCGCGAGGTGTCCGCCGGCGCCGCCGCGGGCAACCTCGGCGCCGACCCGCTGGGCCTCCAGGCCCGCACCGGCCAGGCCGGGCGCACCGAGGCGCTGCTCACCGGGGCCACCGCCCTCGCGGCCCGCTGCGCCGCGGGCTTCCCGGGCCTGCGCGCCCTCGTCGTCGACGCCCTCCCCTACCACGAGGCCGGCGCCTCCCCCGCGCAGGAGCTCGGCTGCTCCCTCGCCACCGGTGTCGCCTATCTGCGGGCCCTCACCGCCGCCGGACTGCCGGTCGACGCCGCGCTCGGCCAGCTGGAGTTCCGCTACGCGGCCGACGCCGACCAGTTCCTGACGATCGCCAAGTTCCGGGCCGCGCGCCGGCTCTGGGCCCGGGTGGCCGAGGTGTCGGGGGCCGCGCCGGAGGCCTCGGCGCAGCGCCAGCACGCCGTCACCTCCGCCGTGATGATGACCGAGCGCGACCCGTGGGTGAACATGCTGCGCACCACGGTGGCCTGCCTGGCCGCCGGGGTCGGCGGCGCGGACGCGGTGAGCGTCCAGCCGTTCGACAGCGCGGTCGGCCTGTCCGACGCCTTCGCCCGCCGGATCGCCCGCAACACCCAGGCGATCCTGCTGGAGGAGTCGCACCTGGCCCGGGTCGTCGACCCGGCCGGCGGCTCCTGGTACGTGGAGCGGCTGACCGACGAGCTCGCGCACGCCGCCTGGGCCTGGTTCCAGGAGATCGAGCGGGCCGGCGGCCAGCAGGCCGCCCTGGGCTCCGGCCTGGTCGGCGAGCGGATCGCCGCCACCTGGGCGGAGCGCTCGGTGGCGCTCGCCAAGCGGCGCGAACCCATCACCGGCGTCAGCGAGTTCCCGAACCTCGGCGAGCAGCCGCTGGTCCGCGAGCCGGCTCCGGCCGGGCCCGGCGGCGGTCTGCCGCGGGTGCGCCGGTCCGAGGCCTACGAGGCGCTGCGCGCCCGCTCGGACGCCCGGCTGGCCGCCACCGGGGCCCGGCCGGCGCTCTTCCTGGCCTCGCTCGGGACGGCCTCCGCGCACACCGCGCGGACCACCTTCGCGGCCAACCTGTTCCAGGCCGGCGGCATCGCGACCACCTCCGCCGAGACGGCGCTGACCGGGCCGGACGTCGCGGCCGCGGCCGCCGGGGCGTTCACCGCCTCCGGCGCCCGGGTGGCCTGCCTCTGCTCCAGCGACCAGGTGTACGGCGAGCACGCCGAGGCGGTGGCCGCGGCGCTCAAGGCCGCCGGCGCCCGGCGGGTGCTGCTGGCCGGCCGGCCCGGCGAGCGGCGCGAGGCGTACGAGCGGGCGGGCGTGGACGGGTTCGTCTTCGCGGGCGGCGACGCCGTCGCGGTCCTGACCTCGCTCCTGGACGAGATCACCGACGAAAGCGGAGTGGCCTGATGATCCCCGACTTCACCGGAATCGGGCTGGACGCGGACGGCCGCTCGGACGTCACCGGCGAGCAGTGGCGCGCCTCCTGGCGGCAGGCGACCGGCAAGGACGTCGACGAGCAGCTCTGGGACACCCCCGAGGGCATCGGCGTCAAGCCGCTCTACACCGCGGACGACCTGGCGGGCCTGGACTTCCTGGGCACCTACCCCGGCATCGCCCCGTACCTGCGCGGCCCGTACCCGACGATGTACGTCAACCAGCCGTGGACGGTCCGGCAGTACGCCGGCTTCTCCACCGCCGAGGAGTCCAACGCCTTCTACCGCCGCAACCTGGCGGCCGGTCAGAAGGGCCTGTCGGTCGCGTTCGACCTGCCGACCCACCGCGGCTACGACAGCGACCACCCGCGGGTCACCGGCGACGTCGGCATGGCCGGCGTGGCGATCGACTCCATCTACGACATGCGCCAGCTCTTCGACGGCATCCCGCTGGACAAGATGTCGGTGTCGATGACCATGAACGGCGCGGTGCTGCCCGTCCTGGCGCTGTACATCGTCGCGGCCGAGGAGCAGGGGGTGGCGCCCGAGAAGCTCGCGGGGACCATCCAGAACGACATCCTCAAGGAGTTCATGGTCCGCAACACCTACATCTACCCGCCGCAGCCGTCGATGCGGATCATCTCGGACATCTTCGCGTACACCTCGCAGAAGATGCCGCGGTACAACTCGATCTCCATCTCCGGCTACCACATCCAGGAGGCCGGGGCCACCGCCGACCTGGAGCTGGCCTACACCCTGGCCGACGGCGTGGAGTACCTGCGGGCGGGCCTGGACGTCGGGCTGGACGTGGACGCCTTCGCGCCGCGCCTGTCGTTCTTCTGGGCGATCGGGATGAACTTCTTCATGGAGGTCGCCAAGCTGCGCGCGGCCCGGCTGCTCTGGGCCAAGCTGGTCAAGCAGTTCGACCCGAAGAACGCCAAGTCGCTGTCGCTGCGCACCCACTCGCAGACCTCCGGCTGGTCGCTGACCGCGCAGGACGTGTTCAACAACGTCACCCGCACCTGCGTCGAGGCGATGGCGGCCACCCAGGGCCACACCCAGTCGCTGCACACCAACGCGCTCGACGAGGCGCTGGCGCTGCCGACCGACTTCTCGGCCCGGATCGCCCGCAACACCCAGCTGCTGCTCCAGCAGGAGTCCGGCACCTGCCGGTCGATCGACCCGTGGGGCGGCTCCGCGTACGTCGAGAAGCTGACCCACGACCTGGCCCGCCGCGCCTGGCAGCACATCCAGGAGGTGGAGGCGGCCGGCGGCATGGCCAAGGCCATCGACGCGGGCATCCCCAAGCTGCGCGTGGAGGAGGCCGCCGCCCGCACCCAGGCCCGGATCGACTCCGGCCGCCAGCCGGTGATCGGCGTCAACAAGTACCGGGTGGACAGCGACGAGCAGATCGACGTGCTCAAGGTCGACAACTCCTCGGTCCGCACCCGCCAGATCGAGAAGCTGCGCCGGCTGCGCGAGGAGCGCGACGAGGCCGTCACCCAGGCCGCCCTGCACGCGCTCACCCGGGCCGCCGAGGCCGGTCCGCAGCGCGGCGGCGGCCTGGACGGCAACCTGCTCGCGCTGGCCGTGGACGCGGCCCGCGCCAAGGCCACCGTCGGCGAGATCTCGGACGCCCTGGAGAAGGTGTACGGCCGGCACTCGGGCCAGATCCGTACCATTTCTGGTGTGTACCGAGACGAAGCCGGGCCGTCGGCCCCCCTCCAGCGCACCCGTGACCTGGTCGAGCGGTTCGAGCGGGCCGAGGGCCGGCGTCCGCGCATCCTGGTCGCCAAGATGGGCCAGGACGGCCACGACCGCGGCCAGAAGGTGATCGCCACCGCCTTCGCCGACCTCGGCTTCACGGTCGACGTCGGTCCGCTGTTCCAGACCCCGGCGGAGGTCGCCCGCCAGGCCGTCGAGGCGGACGTGCACATCGTCGGCGTCTCCTCGCTGGCCGCCGGCCACCTCACCCTGGTGCCGGCGCTGCGCGCCGAACTCGCCGAGGCAGGCCGGGAGGACATCACCATCGTGGTCGGCGGGGTCATCCCCCCGGGCGACTTCGAGGCCCTCTACGAGGCCGGGGCGGCCGCCGTCTTCCCGCCCGGCACGGTGATCCCGGAGGCCGCCTTCGACCTGCTGAAGTCGCTCGCCGCCGACCTCGGCCACGAGTTGTGAGCCGCTGAACGATGGCGCCCCGGACGATCGACCTCGACCAGTACGCCCAGGGGGTGCGGGAGGGTTCGCGCGCGTTCATCGCGCGGGCCATCACCCTCGTGGAGTCCACCCGGCCCGACCACCGCGCGCTGGCGCAGCAGTTGCTCACCCGGCTGCTGCCGCACGCGGGCGGCGCGGTCCGGGTGGGCATCACCGGCGTCCCCGGTGTCGGCAAGTCGACCTTCATCGACGCCTTCGGCACCCGGCTCACCGCCCTCGGGCACAAGGTCGCGGTGCTCGCCGTCGACCCGACGTCCAGCCGGACCGGCGGCTCGATCCTGGGTGACAAGACCCGGATGGAGCGGCTCGCGGTCGACCCCGCCGCCTTCGTCCGCCCCTCCCCCACCTCCGGCACGCTGGGCGGGGTGGCCCGGGCCACCCGGGAGTCGATGGTGGTGATGGAGGCCGCCGGCTACGACGTGGTCCTCATCGAGACGGTCGGCGTCGGGCAGTCGGAGACCGCGGTCGCGGGCATGGTGGACTCCTTCCTGCTGCTCTCGCTGGCCCGCACCGGGGACCAGCTCCAGGGCATCAAGAAGGGCGTGCTGGAGCTCGCCGACGTGATCGCCGTCAACAAGGCGGACGGCCCGCACGAGACCGACGCCAAGGCCGCCGCCCGCGAACTCGCCGGCGCGCTGCGGCTGTTGCAGGCCCCGGACGCGCCGTGGACGCCGCCGGTCCTCACCTGCAGCGGCCGCGACGGCACCGGCCTGGACACCCTGTGGGAGCGGTTGCAGCAGCACCGCAAGGTCCTCGACGCGACCGGCGCGCTGGAGGCCCGCCGCCGCGACCAGCAGGTCGAGTGGACCTGGGCGATGGTCCACGACCAGCTCTTCGCCCAGCTCCACGAACACCCCGAGGTCCGCCGCCTGGCCCCCGCCCTGGAACGCGAGGTCCGCGAGGGCACCATCCCCGCGAGCCTGGCGGCGCAGCGCCTCCTGGACGCCTTCCGCACCCCCTGACCAACGGCCGACGGCCCCGGACCGCACGCGGTCCGGGGCCGTCGCACCACCGCACGCGCCGGGTCAGGCCGACCGGCTCCGCGTCGACACTCGGGCCACCGCCGCGCCCGCCCTCACTGGTCAGCGGTCCCACCCCACGCCGAACCCGGCCGTCACAACGGCGGAGAAGAAGAACCACCACACCAGGCGTGCGACGGTCGACCTGTCGAGGCCCGCCACTACGCCGCCTCGGGCAGCGCGCGAAGGCCGTACGCCGTGGCCCCCCCCCGGGGGGGGGGGGGCGCCCCGCCCCCCCCCCCGAACACGAACCCGGCCCCCATGCCCCCGCCCCCCCCCAGCCACCCCCCCGCCGGCGCCAACGCCGCCCCCCAC